>JBIIKG010000056.1:0-13877 GCA_044233275.1 Crocinitomicaceae bacterium
ACTAATTTTCGTGTTACACCGGCTTCTTTTTGTTTTTTAAGAAAGTCTGAGTCAACAAATTCTTTTGTGAATTTTGTAATCCAACCAAGACCTGCTTCCAAAGGTGAAGTCGTGTCATCAATATCGTTTCCATACAAGCAGAATCCCATTTCCAGTCTCAATGTATCTCTGGCAGCTAAACCAATAGGTTTAATTCCAAAAGCAGCTCCGGCTTCGAAAACTCTGTTCCAAACTTGTTCAGCTTCACTATTTTTGCAATAAATTTCAAAGCCACCTGATCCAGTGTATCCAGTAGCTGAAATGATTACATGCTCGATTCCTGCAAAATCACCAACTTCAAAATGATAATAATTGATTTCAGAGAGATTTACAGAGGTCAATGCTTGCATTGCTTCAACTGATTTTGGTCCTTGGATAGCCAAAAGAGAGTAATCATCAGATAGATTTTTCATTTCAACACCTAAATTATTGTGTGAAGAAATCCAATTCCAATCTTTTTCGATGTTCGATGCATTAACTACCAAAAGATATTGTTCTTCCTTCATGCGGTAAACGATTAAATCATCTACAATTCCGCCTTTGCCATTCGGCAAGCAAGAATATTGTGCTCTTCCGATAGTTAAAGTTGAAGCATCATTTGTTGTGACTTTTTGAATTAATGCAAGCGCATTTGGACCTGTTAAAAGAAATTCCCCCATGTGAGAAACATCAAAAACACCCACACTATTTCTAACAGTTTCGTGTTCTGCGTTTACGCCTTCATATTGAACAGGCATATTATATCCAGCAAAGGGAACCATTTTCGCTCCTAATGCAATGTGTTTAGCTGATAATGCGGTATTTTTCATTGTTTAAAATTTGTTTCAAAAGTAATTTTTTTAACGACATAAAGTGGGCTTCCTAGAACAAATCTGATAATTCTTTTCCAATTAAACTGCCAATTGCAACACCCATACCACCCATTCTCACTCCGATTCCAACATTAGACTTAACTTTTTTTACAATTGGAGCTTTAGTTGATCCAACACCCATGATTCCAGCCCATTTATAATCAATGGAGTAGGGAGTGTTCGGAATGATTACTTCCTTAAGAAGTTTGTTCAGTGAATTCATTACTAAATCAGTCGTTTCTAATTCCGTTGTGGTTTCACCCTTGAAATCTAAATTTCTACCACCACCAAGAAGAATGCGATTACCTACATTTCTAAAATAATAATAGCCTTGATCATAGTGAAAAGTACCTTTCATTTGTAAATTGGGAATAGGCGATGTTACAAGCACTTGCGCTCTTGCAGGCTGGACATCTTCATCAATTAATTGAGTCGCGAAACCATTCGTGCAAATAAGTAAATTACTTGCTGTTATTTCACCATATGAGGTATTAATTCGAACTTCATTTTCACTTGATTCAAAAGATAGGACATCTATACCGAACAAAACCTTGATTCTGTTTTCAATGGCTTTTTGGTAAAACGTATGAATCATTTTTCCTGTATTAATTTGTCCTTCTAAGCGATTGTTTACAGAAGTTTCAACGCCTTGAAAATTGAATTTTTTAGAAAGTTGTAAATCTTCCGAATACACTTTCTTTTCACCTGTGATTGCTTCAATTTGTTGATTCAAATAATCAATTTTTGAGCGTACAAAAGGAATTTTATCAGCATTTTTAGTTGTCAAAATATCCCATGAACCATTTACTTCTAATTCAAGATTTGATTCTCCAATAATTGACTTCAAATAATTCAATCCTTCCCATCGTTTTTGAACGGTAGACCAAACGGTAGCTTCATCTATTTGATCGAGGTCATCTAATAATTCAGTAGCACTCCCAAAACATGCGAATCCTGCATTTTTGCTACTTGCTCCTGATGGTAGGTATCCTCTTTCTACAATTAAAATGGAAGCATTTGGATATTTTTCTTGAAGATGAATAGCACTGCTGTATCCAACAATTCCAGCTCCAACAATTAAAAAATCGATTTCCTCAAAATAACTTTGCTTCTCCCAGAAGCTTAATTGTTCGATGTTAAGCATGATTTTTACTGTGTTAATTGAACAATTTTACACATATTTGTATATTAATTGCATTCAAAGTTAAACCAAATCTGTAACTCGTTGTACAGCCGTTCGTTTAAGGTATTAGTATGAAGATATTATTAGCATCTATTTTTGCCATTTTTTCGTTCCTTAGTTGGACTCAAGCGCCTGTTTTTCATGTGAATGGAAATTTGAAGAATCATATTAACGGAAAGCCAGAAGCGGGTGTAAAGGTTGAGCTAGTTCAAGTTGGATCAACCATATTATCCGTTACTTCGACATCGAATGGTAAATATGATCTCAAAGGCGTAATTGATTATTCCAAGCCTTTTGAAATTCGTTTTGCTAAGGATGGTTTTGTTGCTAAAAAAATTGCATTTGATTATTCAAAAATGAACGTTGAAGATGTTCCTGCAGGCGAAATTCAACCCTATAAGGATGCTGCAATCGATATGATTCCAACTAATCCATCGGTAGATTTGTCCTTTTTGAATTCTGAACCGATAGGAAAATTTTATTACGATGAATTTAAGTTTGTTGGTATTCCTGATGTCAATTACAACAATAGGATGAAATCCAAAGTAGAGAAAGTTCTGGTAGATGCAGAAAAAAACAAGGCTCTAAACGATGCAAATTATCAAGCATTAATTAAAGCGGCTGATGGATATTACTTAAATAAAAATTTAGAGGCAGCAAGGGCCAAATACGAAGAGGCAATCCAAATCAAAGGTAAGGAAATGGAGAAGCATCCGAATGACCGTATTCTAGAGTTAGATGCCTTAATTGCCTCTAAAAACAAAGAAGATTTAGTCAATGCGCAATCAGACTCAGAGTATTTAGGACTAATTAAAGAAGCCGATGCATTAAGGGATCAAAAAAAATATGATTTAGCCATTGATAAGTATGAGGAGGCCATTGCGAAAAGAGATGAAGATTATCCCAATACGCAAATTGAGCTGATTTATAAATTGAAGAAGGAGGCAGAGAACGAAGATAAATTCAAAGAAGCGGTACGATTGGCTGACATGTTCTATACTCAAAAATCTTGGCCAGCTGCAAAGGAAAAATACTTAATTGCACAACAATTAAAACCTACTGATCCACATCCGATTGCTCGTTTAGCTGATATTGACGCAAAATTAAATGGCCAAACAGCTGCTGCTGAAAAGAAAAAGAAATATGAAGAAGCAGTTGCGGCTGCTGATATTTTATTTACGGATGGTAAATTTGAAGATGCTAAGTTGAAATATCAAGAGGCATTAACATTTGAAAATGCAGCAACTTACCCAATTGAACGTGGAAAAGAATGTGACAAAAAAATTGCTGAAGCGCTGTTAGAAAAGCAAAAACAAGAAAAAATCGTCAAATTGTTAGCAGAAGGTGGGACTTTATTTACAACTTCAAAATGGTTAGATGCAAAAGCGAAGTATTCTGAAATAAAAAGTTTAGATCCAACAAATGCTGAAGCACTGGGACGATTGGATGAAATCGAAGCAAAATTAAAAGAAGAGCAAGATGTGGCCGCTCAAATGGCAAAATTCACCAAATTGGTTGCAGAAGGTGATTTGGCTATTAAAACTTTGAAATTCGCAGATGCATTAGGAAAGTTTGAAGAGGCCTTCATCATTAAACAAGATTCTGGGGTTCAAGTTAAAATTGACGATGCTAAAAAGAGGCTGCAAGAACAAGAAGATAAAGCTGCACAAGAGCTTAAGTTCAATAAATTGAAGACTGAAGGTCTCAAATTAGCTACTGAACAGCAATGGTTAGAAGCAAAATCAAAATTAATTGAAGCAAATGCGATAAAAGTTGATCCAATAATTACTCAAAAATTAAAGGAGATCGAGGAGAAAATAAAAGCCAATGAGTCAATGGTTCAATTGGAGAAAGATTACCAAGATTTAATTACTCAGGCTCAATCGAAGGAAGCAAGCAAAGAATATGACGGCGCAATTGCGAAATACAAAGAGGCATCATTAAAAAAGCCGGCCGAGCAAATGCCAAAAGATAAGATTATTGAATTAACTGAATTAAAGAAAAATAATCTTTTAGCCGCAGAGAATGAAATTAAATATAACGCAGCATTAAAACGTGGTGACGATTTTATGGTTCAGCAAAAATACTTGGAAGCCATAAAAGAATTTAATACTGCAAATGGCTTAAAACCTGAAGAAAAAGAACCAGTTGATAAAGCCGCAGAAGCTGAGCGATTGGAAAAAACAAAAAGTAGTGATCAAGATCAAGCTTTTGAAAAAATGTTGAATGCTGCTCAAACAAAACTGGATGAGAAGGATTTTGCTAAAGCCCGAGAATTGGCAGACCGTGCGGCTAAGGTTCGCGTCAATGATGAGCGTCCAAAAGAATTGCTTGATAAAATTACCTTAGCTGAAAATTTAGAAAAGAACTACAAAGCCAAGATAGCAGAGGCTGAAAAATTGGCAGCAGAGAAAAATTACATGAAAGCGATTGCTGCATTTGAACAAGCGAAATTATTTAAAGCGGATGCAACAGAACCTCAAGAGCGCATTGATGAAATAAACAAAATCATCGCGGATGCTTCATTGGTTGCCGAAAAGGAAGCTCTTTATAAGGATTTCATGAACAAAGGTGCTTTGAGTGAGAAAGCGAAGAACTGGGAACAAGCATTGTTGAATTATCAGAATGCATTGAATCTAAAAGAGAAGGATCAACCAGCTCAGAATAAAATTGATGAAATGCAACAAATTTTGGATGATTTGGCAAATGCATCGAAAAGTGAACTAGAGAAATTGAACAAGTTTAATGCACTCATTAAGGAAGCAGATGATTTGTTTGCCAATGAGGAATATCTCTCAGCAAAAGCGAAGTATGAGTCTGCACTCGCCATTATTGGAGATAATGCCTATGCAATTAGTCAAGTACAAGAATGTCAAAAAAGAGAGATTATAAGAAGTGAAGGTGAAGTAGAAAAAAATTATCAGAAAATTGTTGCTAAAGGCGATGAGAATTTTAATGTAAAGGATTATGAAAAAGCAAAGGAGTATTACAATCGTGCCCTATCGATTCGAAATGTAGACCCATATCCAAAGCAGAAATTGGCTGAAATTGAATCAATTATGAACCCCGTAGTTATAGTTGAACAATCTATTACATTAGAACCACTTGGAGAACCTTTTCAAGAAAATTCGATTATGGATGGTTACGCTGCGCTTGTACAAGCTGATATAGAAAGAAAGTATATCAAGGATGAAAAAGTAGAGCGTAAAGTTAATCGTGCGATTGAAACAGAGGCGGCTATAAGTGAAATGAAAGTGCAGCAGCAGTTAGATAATACGAATGAAATTGAAAATATCATAATTAAGATTGGTGAAACAAATACTGAATCTGATTTAAATCGCGAGGCTATTGTTCGTGCATTGCGCGAGGCTGATTCAGAATACACTTCGATAGCTGCTGAAGATGCGGTTTATAAGCAAGCAGATTTAGTTAAATCACAGGGAAGAATTGAAGATGTTATTAAAGAAACAGGAATTGACTACAATACGAGAAATGATGTTTACGAAGACAATACGATCCTTCTTCATTCATATGAAGGTTCGCTTCGAGTTGAGAATGTTGAAAGAAGTGAAAAGTATAATTCGTTAAATATCGATGCTGATCAAAAGTTAAAAACTATCACAGTAAATTTGGATGAATTAACGCTTCAGAATACAGAAAACAGAACTGATAATGAAGCCAAGTTGAATGAGGTAATTATTGTTATTGAAGATGCCGAAACGGCACGTATAGAAAACAAGGAAGGGGCCCTTTTGGAAGGTAATGCGATAATTGAAGCGGAGAATGTGAAAGTAGCGGATAAAGCCGTTCAAGATTCCAAACACGCTCCAACCAATAATGAAGATCTAAAAGTTGTTTCAGAGGTCGTTTTGATTGCAGAAAATTATAGATCAGGAGTCGCTAAAGACAGAACAACTGACAATACAAGTTCATTGGATGCATATACAATTACATTAGATGATGATTATAAGGAACGTGAAAACGGCCGTAAAGAAAATACGGAAAAATTAAAAGAAAACGAAGTTTCCCTTATTTCGTCCGCAGAGCAAACCTATTCTGATGAAACCGTAAAGTATCTGCAAAACAAGAATGTAATAGAAAATGAGGATGCTAAATTTATTGGTGTTCGTGAAAAAGAGGAGTCTAAATCGGATGAGAATGCTCTTGCTGTTGAATCAATTGTAATCAAAGCAACTGACGATTATAAAACGAATACATTGTCTGATGATGAGCAACGATTAAATACGCGTTCAGAAATTGAGATTGTCAATGTGAATTCTGCTGAATACGATAAGATTACGAACGAAAAACAAGAAAAAAATGCTTCTATATCTGATGATTTAAATAAATCAATCAGTACGGGAGTAACGAATCTTGAATATGCAAAAACAGATAAACTTCAGCAGAATCAGCAGAAATTAGACGGTGTAGAAGATAAAAAACCGGAAAGAATTAGAGTGGCTAATGCATTGGGGAATGAATATCCTGAAGGTGTTACCCAAGAATCGTTTACACAGAATGACGAAAACGGTCTAATGAAATCCATTATTACCAGAAGAATTGTTGTCATCAATGGAGAAGGTAATGTCTATGTTAGAACGCAAACATTGCAAAGTATCACATATTCTAAAAATGATCAACCAACAACAGAAAATGTTTGGCAAAAGGAAACAACTGGTCCACATTTGCAAAAGCACTATTAGTCTATTTTTCATTCTTTTTCTTACAAGTTGCAATTCGAGCAATGAGGTAAAAGAAATTGAAGGACATGTTTTTCAAGGTGAAACTCAGGGAACGACGTATCAAATAATTTTAGCAGAAGATAAGGCAAACTTTACCAATGCTGAAATAAAATCTATTCTGGCCTCTTTCGATATGTCACTTTCCACTTATGTTGATTCGTCCATTATTTCCAAGTTGAATCAATCAGAAACGTTAATTGAATTAATTGATTCGACTGGCTATTTCAAACGTTGTTACGAGGAAAGTAAATTGGTTTATGAAGCCTCAGAAGGTGCGTTTGACCCATCTGTTTTTCCTTTAGTGGAAGGATGGGGGTTCATGAAGAATCTAGAAACACCTTTGTCCAAATCGATGGTTGATTCAATACTGAAATTCGTAAGTTTTGAGAACGATAAATTTCATTCTATTGAATTTGATGGTAATCTTATTCGTTCATCAAAAAAAGACAAACGATTTAAACTCGATTTTAATGCAATAGCACAAGGACTTTCTGTGGATGTTTTGTCAGAGTTCATTAGTTCACGTGGTCATAAGAATTTCTATGTTGAAATTGGAGGTGAAATGAGAGTGAAAGGAACAAATAGAAGTGGTGAGAAATGGAAAATCGGTATCGACGTCCCAAAAGAGGATACTTCTTCAAATGGAGTGCGTCAATTAGAGAACGTCTTGTCGATTTCAAATAAAGCAATCGCAACTAGTGGTAATTACCGAAAGTTCTATGTTAAGGATGGAAAGAAATACGCTCATACATTAGATCCTCGCACCGGTTATCCAGTCGAGCATGCATTGTTAAGTGCAACGGTGATTAGTAGTAATTGCTCTACTTCTGATGCTTACGCGACTGTGTTTATGGTTATAGGTCTTGAAGAATCAAAGAAATTTGTCAAAACACATCCTGAGTTAGGTCTTGAGGTTTACCTCTTATACGATGACAATAATACCATAAAACGTTATCATAACAGATCTGTTGAGGCATATTTGGAATAAAATTGAAGTAATTCAATTTCTTTTGTCAGTAACTAGTTTCATTTGATAAATTGGGTTTTTTATTTTGACTTAAATTCACCAAAAGAAACAAAATGAAAAGCAATAAGATTATACTTCACTTTGCTATAGTAGCAAAACTGATTCTTTCCTTTTTTATTAGCTCCTATTTTTGGAATACAGATACGCTCTATGACATCAACAATTTACCGGTTTATGTCTTAATTCTATGCGTTGCTTATATCGTACTTCAAATGATTAGTAGAAAAATTTCTACTGCACAACATTGGTGGGATTGGGTGTACTACCTTGGATTATTGTGTATTATGTTGCCCGTTATGCTAGCAAATGAGGAATCACTCAAAATGTACAATTACATCACAGATTATGGAACGCTTTTGTTGCTGCTTCCAGTTTTAGTGGACGGATATTTACTTATTAAGCCAAAATCATCTCAATCATGAATATTCATTTTATTGCCATTGGCGGAAGCGCCATGCACAATCTTGCAATTGCTTTAAGTCGAAAAGGAGCAAATGTTACAGGATCAGATGATGAGATTTTTGAGCCTTCACGAACGCGCCTTGAAAAACAAGGTATTTTGCCTGAAACAATAGGTTGGTTCGATGACAAGATTAATTCTAGTATTGATGCCGTAATTCTTGGAATGCATGCACGTGAAGATAATCCAGAACTGTTGAAAGCAAAAGAATTGAATATTCCTGTGTTTTCTTATCCTGAATATTTATACGAACAAAGTAAGGATAAGAAAAGGATTGTAATTGGGGGTAGTCATGGAAAAACTACGATTACCTCAATGTTGCTGCATGTTATGAATGAATTGCAAATGGATGTTGACTATATGGTAGGCGCCCAATTAGAAGGATATGACTGTATGGTAAGGTTGTCCGATACGGCAAAAGTAATGATTTTAGAAGGTGATGAGTACTTAAGCTCACCGATTGACCGTCGACCAAAATTCCATTTGTATCATCCTGATGTGGCAATTATAAGTGGTATTGCATGGGATCATATCAATGTATTTCCAACCTTCGAAAATTATGTTGATCAGTTCGATATTTTTTGTTCATTGATTCAAAAAAACGGAACTTTAATCTATAACACCGAAGATTCAGAAGTTAATAAATTGGGACAGAAATACAATTCCAAAGTAAAGGCTGTTCCTTATTCAACTCCAGCGTATGATGTAACTGAAAATGGGACCTTGCTGAAGTTTGAAGGTAAGACTTATCCTTTACAAATATTTGGGGGGCATAATCTTCAAAATTTGATGGGAGCTATGTATTTGGCAAAAGAAATAGGAGTGAACCCTCACGACTTCTTTACGGCTGTGCAAACGTTTAAGGGAGCTGGAAAGCGCTTGCAAAAAGTGGTGGAATCAAAGAATTTTACCATGTTTAAAGATTTTGCTCATTCTCCCTCTAAATTAAAAGCAACGACTAAAGCGGTAAAAGAACAATACAATAATCGAACAGTGGTAGCATGCATGGAATTACATACTTTTTCATCCTTGAAAAAAGAATTTTTGCCACATTACAAAGATGCCATGCAAATGGCCGACCATGCAATTGTATACTATAGTCCTGAGGTAGTCCATCACAAAAAACTAGAACCTATTTCAAAAGATTTGGTTTCTGAAGGTTTTGGAGGAAATGTGCTTGTAATGAATGAAACAGCAGAAGTTTTGCAATTCATTCGTGCACAAAACTGGGACAATTCAGTACTGTTAATGATGTCGTCCGGAAATTTTGATGGAATCGATTACGATGCTTTAGGAAAAGAAATTATTGAAGGACTTTAAGCTATTGTCTTCGGAAAATAAATTTACGATAGACAATTGATACAAAGATACTGTTCAGTGTAGCCAATAATAGCAGAGAAAGCATTGAAATAGCCATCGTTGAACCAGGACTGTAAAATGCTCTAGGTCCAGAACGCAATGTATCGTAAATTTCTTTTTTTGATTTCACTTCAAAATCCTCGTTCGATTCTTTAATCTGTTGAAATTTGATTGGATCATCTAAGTCACGTTGCAAAGTTGTTTCAAATTCAGCAATCTGATGTGCATTAAATTCTGGGTCAATTTTCGCGTAATAGAAATACAAGAAAACACTTACTAGCATAACGTATGGTACTCCCGCACTCATTGCATTTTTGATGTCCAACAAGGCATTCGAATCTTCCATAGTTTTTTTCTTGTGTAAAAACAAACCAATAGTAATTGCAAGTAAAACACCTAGTATGTTGAGCATTACAAGTGGAACAACATTAGATCCAACGATTCCCGTTGCAAAGGCTAACATCTTGATCCCAATCCACACAAGTGCGGCAATCATTCCTGTTTTTACTGTAATGCGCATAATCTGAGGTATAAAAAATCCCGATTCAAAAGAACCGGGACAAAAATATTGTTTTTAATGGGATTAGCTATTCATTGAAACGAGGAATTCTTCGTTCGATAGCGTATTCTCCATATGTGATTTCATAAATTCCATTGCTTCTACTGGATTCATATCAGCGATAAACTTACGAATCAGCCAAATACGTTGTAACACATCTTTGCTAACCAATAAATCTTCACGGCGCGTCCCTGATGCAGTGATATCAATTGCTGGGTAGATACGTCGATTAGAAATTTTGCGATCTAATTGTAATTCCATGTTACCAGTTCCTTTGAATTCTTCAAAGATAACTTCATCCATTTTAGAACCAGTTTCAGTAAGTGCTGTAGCGAGAATCGAAAGTGAACCTCCATTTTCAATCTTACGAGCTGAACCAAAGAATCGTTTTGGTTTATGTAAGGCGTTTGCATCAACCCCACCTGATAATACTTTACCAGACGCTGGAGAAACGGTGTTGTATGCACGTGCAAGACGCGTAATTGAATCTAATAAGATACAAACGTCATGTCCACATTCAACCATTCTTTTTGCTTTTTCAAGAACCATATTGGCAACTTTTACGTGTCGTTCAGCTGGTTCGTCGAAGGTTGAAGCAATAACTTCTGCTTTTACACTTCTAGCCATATCGGTTACCTCTTCAGGACGTTCATCTATTAGCAGGACAATCAGATAAGTTTCTGGGTGATTTGCAGCGATAGCATTCGCAACATCTTTTAACAACATCGTTTTACCCGTTTTAGGCTGGGCAACGATCATTCCACGTTGACCTTTACCAATTGGGGCAAAAAGATCCATAACACGTGTTGAAAGTGATTCTTGTTTATGTCCAGTTAATTTGAATTTTTCATCTGGAAACAAAGGCGTCAAATATTGAAACGGAACACGGTCACGAATATATGATGGGTGACGACCGTTGATTGATTCAACTTTTACCAATGGGAAGAATTTTTCTCCTTCACGCGGTGGACGTATGGTTCCTTTTACTGTATCTCCTGTTTTTAAACCAAATAATTTGATTTGACTTTGGGAAACATAAATATCATCTGGTGATGGCAGGTAATTGTAATCAGATGAACGCAAAAATCCATAACCATCTTGAATAACTTCCAAGGATCCTTCAGAAGAAACAATTCCAACTAAGTCAAATGTATCATCAGATGGTTTTTCATCGTTCGGTACATGTTCAGGACGTGGTCTTGGATTCGGACGGTTTTGATTCGGACGATTCTGATTGGGGTTCTGATTAGGGTTGTTTTGATTCGGATTATTCTGATTTGTATTATTTTCAGAACGCTCCGGTCTCGTTGTTCGATCAGTTCGCTCATTATTACGTTGATCTGGACGCTCATTTCGAGCAGGTCTTTCTTGACGTTCACGCTGTTGATTTGGCGCCGTTACTTCTGATTTCGTAGATTCAACCATTTCGGTAGATGAATTTTCATCTTTAATCATTTCCACTTTTTCAGCAGCAACCGATATCTGTTCAGCAGGTTTAGCAATTTCAATTAGATTTCTTCCTGGTCGACCTTTTTTAGTATTATCCTTATCAAGATCTTTAGTGATATCTTCAGAGCTAAGGGTAGGATCTGATAAAACATACGGTTCAGCTTCAACTATTTCTGCTGGTTTAGCATTTACCTCTACTTTTGGTATCTCTTCAGCCTCAATTGGAGCTTTCGATTCGTCACTTGAAAATAAACTTGGTTGACCTTTGACTGGCTCGTTTACCGTAATTTGTTTGCGTTTTCTTTTTTCACGCGTGTCAGTTGAGCTTTCTGCTGGTCCATCATTTGATGCTGATGATTCAGAACCTGTAATTCTGGTAACTAAATCAGCTTTCTTTAATGTGTCAGCATCTTCAATACCGAATGTTTTGGCGATAACGCGCAAATCTGAAAGTTTTTTACTTTCTAATTCCTCTTTATTCATAAAATACAGTAATACTGTGAACTAATAAAAACAGGGTGTATCAATTTTGATTTGGATTGTAACAGCAATAGAAAACTGCCGTGATTGATGATGCAATGATACGAATAATCTTCAACTCTGCAAGTTTTTTCTCTAAAAATTGATTTTTTATCAAATTTGTAAATTACTAGATAAAAGATCAGTTTTTTTTAGAGAATCTTTGAAATTATATATCTTCACAAAATGAAATTATTTAAGTCGCTCTATTCGGTTTTCTGGTATGTGATCATTTTTATGCATATAGGTTTAGTCTTTCTTATTGAAAGTAGTTTTCCAAATGCTGATCCCTCTGGATTTAGATTTGCTCGTTACATTTTAATAACTCTATTATTCTTAATATCATTTAAGAGAAAAAAATTATCAATGTGGATATTTTCTGCAATGATTTTGGGAATTGAAGTCGGAATGGATTTCCCAACGTTTGCATTAGAAATGGAGCGCTTCGGTAAAATCTTTCTTCGTCTAATTAAATCGTTGGTAGCTCCTTTGATCTTTGCAACGTTGGTTGTAGGTATAGCTGGACATAGTAATTTAAAACAAGTTGGTCGAATTGGATTAAAAAGCATTCTTTATTTTGAAATTGTCACCACAATAGCTCTGTTTATTGGACTACTTGCTATAAATGTGTCGCAAGCTGGTGTTGGTGTAAAAGTCGAGGCAAGAGCGCAAGATAAAGAAAAATCAACTGAACTTTTGGCTCAAACACTTGAGCATAAAGATCATTTTATTGAGATTTTCCCTGAAAACTTTGCGAAATCAATGGTGGAAAATCAAGTGCTACAAATTGTTGTTTTTTCAGTCATTTTCGCAATCGGCTTGAGCATGGTTAAAAATGTGACCCATAAAAATACGATGTTAAGCTTTAGTGAGAGTTTAGCGGAGGTGATGTTTAAGTTTACTGATATTGTAATGTACTTGGCGCCTATCGCTGTATTTGGAGCACTAGCAAGCACAGTTGCCAAATCGGGTGTTGAAATATTATTTTATTTAATGAAGCTTGTCGGGACCTTATATGTGGCGTTAATTATTTTTGTGTTAGGCGTACTATTACCAATTGCTTTAGCGGCTAGAATACCGATCAAGAAATTTATCAAGGCGGTTACAGAACCTGTAACACTTGCTTTTGCAACTGCAAGTAGCGAAGCAGCATTACCGAAGGCCATGGAAAACATGGAGAATTTTGGTGTTCCAAAGAAAATTGTCGCCTTTGTGATTCCAACGGGTTATAGTTTTAATTTGGATGGTACAACTTTGTATTTGTCTTTAGCCACTGTTTTTGTCGCTCAAATGTCAGGTGTGGATTTATCTATAGGTGAGCAAATAAGTATTTGTTTAGTATTAATGTTAACAAGTAAAGGTGTCGCTGGTGTTCGTGGAGCTTCTTTCGTGATACTTGCGGGAACTGTAGCTTCCATGGGATTGGATCCAGAAAAAGCGAGTGTAATATTGGCTGTTGATGCATTAATGGATATGGGTAGAACATCTGTAAATGTCCTAGGGAATTGTTTGGCCTCTGCTGTAATTGCACGAAGTGAAAAGGAACTTTTTGTGAAGGAAAAAGATCTCTTTATAGATGAAGCTTAGTTTTTAGAAATATTCCAGTTGAGTTATCTGTGATTTTCACTAGATCTTCTGGAGTACCCTCAAACAAAATATTCCCTCCTTTTTTACCTCCTTCTGGTCCAA
>JBIIKG010000228.1:0-4451 GCA_044233275.1 Crocinitomicaceae bacterium
AAGTAAATTGAGTTTTTTGCTGATCATCGTAAACATACTTGATGCTTTTTGGTGTTGCAGTATAAAAATAAACACCTTCTTCAACCACAGTTCCTCCAGCAGTTTTACCAGTCCAATCATTCTGATAATTGTCCGTCTCAAAAATTAAGTTACCCCAACGATTAAAGATTTGAAGTTTAACAGCGTCGTAGTTATCGATATTTTCAATTAAGAAAAATTCATTTATACCATCATTGTTTAATGTCAATACATTAGGTGCTTCAAGCGGACATTGATTGTATACATCGATGGGTAAGGACTGGATTGATTTACCGCATTGATCTAATACGTTAACTGTAAACACATTTAAATTTGGATTTAAGTCTGATGGTTGCACAATGACACTGTCATTATTTGGATAGGCATTGTTGGGTGTCCAAGTGTAAGCATAAGGAGGGACTCCATTTTGAACAGTGCAGAATATCAATGCGGATTCACCAATTTCAGCACATACATTGATGCTGTCAAGACTTGAAATGGTCAAAGGAATATAATCTATAATATTTACTATTGTTGTCGTTGTATCAAATGAACCGTTACAAGGATTCGCAATTACAATGTTAAAAACAACTGTCTCGGTTCCTTCAGTTAAAAGATCAAATAGAGGTGTAAATCCAATCGTATCAGTAAATACACCTTGCGGCAAAATTAATGTGTCAGGTAAAAATGTATAATCAACACCATTGATACCGTTGCCAGAAAGAAAAATTTGAACAGCGAGATTTGTTGTAGTATCATCTCTCGTTACAATGAATCCAGAAAACCCACAATCTTCAATTAGATTTGGCGGTCCAACCAAACTAACTTCAAGTGGTTGTTGAATATTACAAGAAACAACACGATAACCAAAAGTTCTCATTTTTTCATTGATTTGAATTCCATTACGATATTCTTGGACACATACACCGATTGCAAAATTCCCTAATAAACTCGGTGTAAATGCCATCATGCCTGTTTCTGAATCGATTGTTACAGATGAGCCAGGGCCTAAAGGCAATGCATTGGAAAAACCAACATCCCAAGTAATAGGCGTATAAGGTGCGGCTGTTTCAGGATCTGGAATTATATTGGTTAAACTTCCACCTAATAGTGGAGGGCATAAAGAATAAACCAATGAGTCGCCATCAAAATCAGTGGCAGAATGATCAAAATTTAAGGTGTTATTTGCGCACAACACTAATGGGGGATAATCGTTAAAACGTGCGGCATTGTTCGGTAATGTTACAAGTCCGGTCCCTGGGACAAATGTTGTTAAGGTAATTCCATTATCACCCGGACTCACTATATTTTGAATATTGTTGGCCCAACAGCAGCGCTGATAGGAAATATAATAGCCGGTGGCGTTTAAAGGCAAAGTGATGATTTGAGTGTAAACGGCTCTTTCAATGCAAATGTCATTTGGTGGAGTAACGCAAGGATCATCATAAATAATTGGAAGTATCTCAGGTGTTGGCAAAGCAATAGTAAAGGTTGAATAGATTGTACCATCCGCTAAAAACACCGTATATTCAATAGGATTATCAAAAGGTGTTGTACTATTTAAACAATCCCTAAATAATTCAATTGTAACCCGATACATATTGTTTCCAAGTGAATCATAGTAAATTTCACCACCAACGATATGTGAAGCCTTGATTTGAAAGGAAAAGAAAAATACAAGTAAAAAAAGTAGAGTTTTTATCTTCATAGTTAAATAGCTTGGGTGATAAAAATAAACAAAAAAAATAGTTTTGCTCAATTTAGGTGCAATTTGAAGAATTTAGATGCAGGCTCAAAGATAATAAACAAATTATGCAGCTTTTTTTCTTAGAAATATCAATTCTGTAATGATAAGTTGAGGGATCCAACTAAGCGCAGCTGAGGCGAGATAAAAATCAACACCATTCAACTGAAAGAAATAACTTCCTACAAACATATTGATTCGCAACCAAATTGCAGAAGTCAATAGAATATAGAAACGGATCATCCATTTTCGGTGGAAAGTGAAATTTCTATTTCTTGCCTCAAAAAGTGCTCTAGCTAATGTAAACGAGGTTAATAAGGTTAAACTAAAAAAAAGGATTTGTCCAACGAGACCTCCAATTGCATAGTACGACAGTATAAATCCAGAAGGGATTAAAAACACGAAAGCAGAATAAACAGTTAGTCTACCTATCATTCTGTGCATTCTTGGACTTTTCTTTTCTAGTTTAAAAAAGAGCAATAAGGATGAGCTAAATACAAGAAAAGGAGCAATAATTAAATGCACAATGAGTCCAATTCGAAAAACACTTACATAAGAAAACTTATTTCCTGAAAGGTAGCCGTTTTCGAAATCGGGATTCAAATAACGAACGGATGAATAGAAAATTAAAGAAGCTATTCCTAGAATAATTATCAGTAGTGGAATTTTACCCAGCCCAAACCAAAACCCTTCTTTTCGCTTGTAATTGTTCTCGCTCATTTTGTTTAAGTTGCTTCTCAATTGTTTGTAAAAAATAGATGTTCTGCTTTTCCAATGGGGTTAACAATTGATCAACTTTTCTAATTCTTGGCTTATACCATTTGAGTGACCTGAAATAGTTGTTTAATTGTTTGTCTCCAAAAATATAACCGTGTCTTGCATAGATTTCATTGACAACAAAACGAATATCATTTGCACTTAATTGATTGAGTTCAATTAGCCAGTCAGAAGGCGAATCTGTCTCAAAATCAGCAAAGTTCTCCACAGGAGGATAACTCATTATATCAGGAAACTGCCTATTGTTCTTCAAAAAACAACCTTTTAAATAATTCTGTGCCAATGGGACAACACTTGCCATTGGGAATAGAGAACCAGCATGTAATTCCTTGATTTTCCCATCTGCTTCGATTGAATAATAAGTATAATGCGACATTGCCACAAAAAGTGAATCAAAGCCTGGTTTAACATTATTTCTATTTTCAGAAAATTCGCTGCTTGGAAACAACCAAGATTCAACTTCGATAATTGAGTCGTTGATAAATTTGAAGCCATTTCCTCCGCAATCCTGACATTTGTTTTGCATTGAATAATCAGAAAATGAATTCAGTTTCTTCTTAAATTTCACCTTGCTTTTTTCATCAAGCGTAATTAATTCATGTTCCTCACGGACCCAACCTCTCGAATCAATTCCTTGTTCCATAAAGGCAATTGCCATTGATCGTACTTTTGAATTTCGTTTCTTTTGTTCAATTTTTAATGCTTTGAATTGTGCAATTCCGATTGAATTATCTTCAAATGCTACTCCAACAACAAATTTTTCAATAATTCCAAGTGCATATAAATATGATGGAGTAGTATAAACTCCTGCATAAACATCTTCTTTATATTCAGCATCGAATAGTTCTGTGTTATACCATAAACCAAAACTATCGGATTGAACATCGAATTTTAAACGTTCGGCAATTTTGTGATAAGACGGATATTCATTTTCATTTTCAATTTTCCTTGATGTTCCATCATCGTATAATTTAAAAAATTGACCGTTACGTTTTCCAATTGCCAAATATCCTTTTATTATCGAAGGGAATATCAATTCAAATTCTTCCTCAAATAACCGACGATTGATGTAATCATATAACTGATATTTTCCTTTTTTGAATACTTCAATATATCCATCTCCATAAATTCCTGCGTTCCCAATTTTTTCAAATACATTCGGCAACAAGGTATCGCCCTTTCCACTTGTCAATCCAAATAAAATTGATTTATTCCATTTCGGAGAATTCATATCGTCTAACGAAAATTTGCGATTACACGAAATGAATAGATTTCCGTCTTGTGTCGATGTGCAAAATGGAAGGTATTTGTGTTTTTTCTTTGCGCGCTGATAATCTGCTAAAAGTGAGTTTGATAAATTGATTCCTGGTCGTTTAAATGATACCAAGTCGCGGGGAGATTGATCTTCATTCACTATGACCTCAGTTTCTTCGGTCGATTGAGCTTGCTTGGTGTTTTTTTCTCCAGAACAAGCTGACAAAAACAACAACAGGAATAATAAGATGTTTTTCATGATTGAATTTTGGTAAATTGAAATTACTATTTTTTCTTATTCACTTTTGAAAAAATGAGAGCCACTTGCTTGAGCAGTTGGCATGATAGTTAAATCATTGATATTCACATGTGTTGGAAGACTCGCTGCGAAGTAAATAACGTTTGCAACATCTTCAGCTTTTAAAGGTTGAAATCCCTTGTAGACACTTTTTATTATCTCTTCATCTCCTTTGAATCGAACAGTTGAAAATTCTGTATCTGCCGCACCTGGGGCAATGTTAGTTACTTTTATTCCGTAAGGCAAAAGATCAATTCGCATAGCTTTAGATAAAGCATCAACAGCATGTTTTGAAGCACAATAGACGTTTCCGCCAGTATATACTTCCTTTCCAGCAATACTTCCGAGATTGATGATGTG
>JBIIKG010000057.1:0-13856 GCA_044233275.1 Crocinitomicaceae bacterium
GCAGCAAATCCAGCAAAGAAATGCTTGTTGAAAATTACTGTTCCAGCAGACGCATCAAAGAAACCTCTTGAGCCACCTCTTGGGACGTCACCTGTTGCATAGATGAACCCTCTTCGTGGATCAATCATATCTCCAAAAGTCAATTTATCCCAGTCTAAGAATTTTTGATACCAAGAGGCACGTGCTCCAAACATCATTTTCCATTTCCTTCCTAATGTTAGGTGATACGAATAAACCAACCCTAACATTGAAGTATTGATTGTTCCTTGTCCTTGTTGATCGTGTGTAGCTAAAACACCGAATCCACCAGAAATATTTTTGAAGTATTGATCATAGGACGCACTGTACGTTACGTAGTTCCCAGATAAGCTTGGCCATTCGTTTCGGTAGTTTAATGCAAAACGCGGACAACCATGCGAACCTGCAAAAGCTGGATTCAAGTATAACGGATTCGCATAAAACTGCGTAAACGTAGGGTCCTGAGCATTAGCGCTCGCTATGGAAGTAAATACCGTAATGGCGGTGAGTAGTCGTTTAAGTCCTTTCATTTATATTGGTTATTCAACAGCGATAATCTGACCAAAGATAACGCAAATTTTAATTTAAGGTTACAAATATTGTAAAATGAACAAAATATTCAAAGCTTTGTTGCGTTTTTAACTTTCAATTCGTTTATTGAATTACTAATTTAGATTAAAAAAATATATGTTCTGGTTAAAAAATCCTTTAAATATTTTAATTCCTTTATTTTCCTTTCTCAGTTTTATCTCGAATAGTCAATTGAATTCAATTGAATTGTCAATTCCATGGCTGCAGCCAGAAACGATTGTTTATGACGGTGTAAGTTTGACAGTTCCGAATATTAAGGATCAAACTTTCGATAGTGGGAAACCTATTTTTTATTATACCCAAAAATTGAAATCGTCGAATTCAACTTTGAGTTTAAAATCAATCGTCAGCTCTCCAGCTTTAAGCGAGGAGATTGCTTATCTATCAAAAATGGGAATTCAAGTTGAAGAAAGTTTAACAGGAGATTATAAAGTAACTCAAGCAGGAATAGAAAGTTATGCTGTTTTTTATCTTTTACCGTTTATCAAAGAAAATGGTGTTGTCAGAAGAATAAGTAATTTGTCTTTTGAATTGAAATATGCCCCTTCGTCAATTCAAGTGAATAAAGATTTTGCAACAACATCTGTTTTAAAAGAAGGATCTGGAACTTGGTATAAAATTTCTGTTAAACAAGATGGAATTCATAAAATTGATAAAGCGTTTTTAGAAGCGTGTGGAATTTCTACTGAAGGTTTGAATCCAAACCATATCAATATATACGGAAACGGAGAAGGAAAACTTCCAGAATTAAACTCTATTTACCGCACGGATGACTTAGCTAAAAATGCAATTTACATTGAAGGCGAAAGCGATGGTACTTTTGATGATAGTGATTATATTCTTTTTTATGGTTGGGGACCCCATCGATGGTTTGCAAATGGAACTGCATTTTATAACCAAGAAAGAAATGTATACTCTGACGTTTCAGTTTATTTTATTAATGTTAATTCATCTGACACACCATTGCGTATAAGTAATTTACCCTCAGTTGTAACACCAGAAACAGATACTGTTACTTCCTACAGCTATTCGGATGCGCATGAAGTTGACCAGGTTTCATTGGTTAAAGGTGGTCAAAGATGGTATGGTGAATTATTTGACACTGAATTAGAAAGAGCGTTTCCGTTTGTTGTGCCTAATATTTTAAGTACTTATCCTGCCAATTTTAAAGTTTCTATTGGAACGAATGCACGTTCGAGTGCTGGGACGCAGCAGGTTTATAGTGTTAACGGAATTCAAATTGATGCTTCTGTTTTACCTTCTGTCTCCGCTGATTGGGCGAGAAGTGAAAAATCCTTAAATCTTACCAGTCCAACAAGTAATCTTTCTTTTAAAGTTTCAATTACTCGTAATACTCCAAATGTATTGACATATTTAGATCGGATTATTTTAAATGCAAGACGATCACTTGTGTTTTACAATGGACAATTTAATTTTTCTGATTTAAATTCAGTCGGTGCTAGTAATATTGCTGAATTTAAACTTTCTGCATTGCCTTCAAATGGATTTGTTTGGGATTTAACTGATCGTCATTCTCCAAAAAAAGTATTAGGTGCATTCAATGGAAGTATTTTTGAATTCAGGCTTCCAACTGATACTATTCGTCAATTTGTGGCTTCAAATAATTTGAATTTTTATATTCCTGAAAGAATAGGTGTTCAGGGTTACCAAAATTTACATGAATTGCCTCAAGCTGAATTAGTAATAGTGACACACAAATCATTTTTAAATCATGCAAATAGATTAGCTGACTTACACCGTTCAGAGGGGTTGACGGTTAATGTTGCCACAACTGAAGAAATTTATAATGAGTTTAGTTCTGGTATGGTGGATGCCACTGCTATTCGAATGTTTGCTAAAATGTTCTTTGATAGAGGTGCTTTGGATCCAACGAATCGAATTGAACATCTTTTACTTTTCGGTGACGGCACTTATGATCCAAAAAATAGGGTTCCAAACAATAATTATTTCGTGCCAACCTATCAAATGCTAGAATCTGAAAATCATATAAGCGCATTGGTTACAGATGATTATTTTGGATTAATGAGTAATTCTGATGCAATTGCAGCAACTGATTTGGTTGACATTGGAGTAGGAAGACTTTTGGTATCAGATGCAACGACAGGCAGACAACAAGTTGATAAAATTGAGCATTACATGAAAAATGGATCTACATTATTTGCTAATGCAACGAACGCTAGTTGTGGAGATGTTGCTTCAAGTGTTTCAACTTTTGGAGATTGGCGATTAAATTATGTTCAAATTGCAGATGATGAAGAAGGTGGCTATTTCGTTAATCAAGATTGTGAACCTCAATACAAATATGTTAGTGCTAATTATCCATATATGAATTGTGATAAATTATACACTGATGCCTATACACAAGTTACATCAGCGGGTGGACAGAGATATCCCGATGTTTTCGATGCCATTACAAACCGAGTTAACCGTGGAGCTTTAGTTGTAAATTATGTTGGTCATGGAGGTGAAGTAGGTTTAGCTGAAGAACGAGTTGTAACGATTCCTCAAATACAATCATGGACGAATATCGATCGAATGAATATTTTTGTTTCTTCGACCTGTGAATTCACCAAATATGATGATCCAACGCGTGTTTCGGCTGGTGAATGGGTATCACTAAATCCAGCAGGTGGATCAATTGCTTTGATGACTACCACACGATCTGTTTTTTTTGGGGTAAATACCATCACAGGCAAACGGTTTTATGAAACTGTCTTTTCAAGAGATGTTAATAATTCTCCACTTTCGTTTGGTGAGATTATTCGACTGACTAAAAATGCTTCTGGTTCATCGGATAACAAAAGAAGTTTCACACTGATTGGAGATCCTGCCTTGAAAATTGCACTACCGAGAATGAGAATAGTTACAGATAGTATTAACGGATTAGATCCACAAATGGAAATGGACACGTTAAAAGCATTGAGTAAAGTCACTATTAAAGGCCATCTTGAAGATTTTAATGGCAACACTCTTTCAACTTTTAATGGGGTTTTGGCTCCATCAATATTTGATAAACATAAGACGCAAAACACTCTTGGTCAAGATCCAAATTCACCGGTAATACCATTTGAAATTCAACGAAATGTCGTGTATAAAGGAAAGGCAACTGTTTCTAATGGTGCATTTGAATTTTCGTTTGTTGTTCCTAAAGACATTAATCTTTCGTTTGATTTTGGCAAAATCAGTTACTATGCGGATAATGGAGATATAGATGCTTCTGGTTCAGATACAAGTTTCTATATAGGTGGAATAGATCCTAATGGAATTACTGATGCTATAGGTCCAGAGATTGATTTATATCTTAATGATCAAGCATTTGTGAGTGGCGGAATCACAGATGAAACACCAATTTTAATGGCTAATTTGTTTGATGAGAATGGTATTAATACAGTAGGAAATGGTATCGGTCATGATTTAATGGCAATTGTTGATGAGAAAACTTCCGAACCAATAGTCTTGAATGATTATTACACGGCTGATTTGGATTCATATCAATCAGGCAAGGTTAGTTATACGATGCCAACTTTAGCGCCAGGTAAACATACCTTAACATTGAAAGTTTGGGATGTAAACAATAACTCTTCAGAAGAAACAATTGATTTTATTGTTCAAGAGAAACAAGATGTTACGTTGGATCATGTCTTGAATTATCCAAATCCATTTACAACTCGAACGGAATTCTTTTTTGAGCACAATCAAGTGTGTAACGAATTGGAAACGCAGATTCAAATATTTACAGTTGCGGGAAGATTAGTTAAAACAATTAATCAATCTGTTACAACGCAAGGATTTAGAACTGCAGGAATTCCTTGGGATGGAAAGGATGATTTCGGCGATCAATTGGCTAAAGGAGTTTATGTTTATCGATTAAAAGTCAAAACTACTGATGGACAAACAGCAGAAAAATTAGAAAAATTGGTATTATTGCGCTAAGAATACAATAATAGTGTTCGTTTAGCGTATATTTGCTTTCTACACAGAATTTAGATTTAATTAAAAACATGACGAAAAAAGGCATTTTTGGATTTTCATTTTCATTCTTAACGCTTGTTGTTTGGGCACAACCAACAACAGGCAGTGGAGTGTCAGATAACGATTTACAGTTAAATACAATAACAACGGCTGTTCCATTTATGGCGATTACTCCAGATTCTAGAGCTGGTGGAATGGGTGATGCAGGAACAGCTTTGAGTGCGGATGGGAATTCCATTTATTGGAATACTTCTATTCTGAGTTTTGCGAAGCAAAAATCCGAATTAAGTCTGTCATATACGCCTTGGTTGCGACAATTGACAAATGATATACATTTATCTTATTTGTCTGGTTATTACAAAATTAATAATAAGCATGCCGTTGCTGGTGCGTTAAGATATTTTAGTCTTGGTGAAATTACTTTCACTGATGCAAGTGGTAATGTAATTCGTGATGACAAGCCAAGTGAATTTGAATTAACGGGTGGGTATGCTTTTAAATTAAGCGAACGTCTAAGTTTAGGTTTAAATGGGAAATTTGCTTATTCAAATTTAACAGGTGGATTGACAGTTGCTGGTGTAAATACAAAAGCTGGTGTTGCAGGTGCTGCTGACATTTCCTTCTCATACTATAATGAGGATGCAAAAATTGGAGGATTACGCGGTGCGTATACTTTTGCAACTACGATTAACAACGTAGGTAATAAAATTGCTTATTCAGAATTACAATCAAGAGATTTTCTTCCGATGAATTTAAAAATAGGTAATTCATTTAAAGCTGAATTGGATAAATACAATAGCTTATTATTTGCAATTGATATTCAAAAATTATTGGTTCCAACACCGCCAAACTACGAGTTTATAGGTGGAGAATTTGTTATGCTTTCAGGCAAGAATAATGATGTGGGTGTAATTTCAGGGATGTTGCAATCTTTTTATGATGCTCCTGGTGTTATAGCAAAAGATGAAAATGGTGATTACATCCAAAATGCGGATGGGAGCTACGAAGTTGTGAAAGGAACAAAATTGAAAGAAGAGTTAGCAGAAATCAATTTGGCAACTGGTCTTGAGTATTGGTATAATAATGTTTTAGCGGTAAGAACTGGATTTTTCTATGAGCATAGAACAAAAGGTAATCGTCAATATTTGAATTTTGGTGTTGGTTTTAAATACAATATGTTTGGAATTGACATCTCCTACTTAGCTTCAGTAAGTGGCAGACAAAGTCCCCTTGCGAATACATTGCGTTTTACCTTAAGATTGAATTTAGATGGTGATGGCTCTGGAAACAGTGCACCGAAAGCATCTGATTCTAACAATCTATAATTAAGAAATGCGAATTGGATTTGGTGTTGATGTTCATCAATTAGCGGAAACGCATGAATTATTTATTGGTGGAAAGAAAATTGAATCGGATTTAGGGGCAGTTGGACATTCAGATGCAGATGTGCTAATTCATGCAATTTGTGACGCTCTGCTTGGTGCTCTAAATCTTAGAGACATTGGTTTTCACTTTTCTGATCAAGATCCACAATACAAAGGGATAGATTCTAAAATTCTTTTGAATAATGTGTATGATTTGATTTTTTCTAAGGGTTATTCGGTTGTAAACATTGATAGTACAGTCATTCTTGAAAAACCTAAATTAAATCCACATATTCCTGAAATGCAATCAATTATTGCAGCAATTCTTAATGTGGATGTGGATGTAATATCTATCAAAGCGACAACTCATGAGAAAGTTGACTCATTTGGAGAAAGAAAAGCCATTAAAGCGTATGCTGTTTGCTTACTTTCAAAGAACGCTTAAAATACATTCTCTTCTTTTTTACCTAGTTTCATATTGTTATATTTGTATTCAAATTCACATGTATGAAAGTAAATCCAACATATAATACGAAAGAAAGCTTACTTGAATTATACAATAAGCCTCTACTAGAATTAGTGTTTGAAGCGGCGACAATTCACAGACAGTTTCACAATCCTCGCGAAGTACAAATGTCTTCTTTGCTTAGTATCAAAACTGGTGGTTGTCCAGAAGATTGTGGTTATTGTCCGCAAGCTGCAAGATACCATACAGATGTTGAAGCACATAAATTAATGACGGTTGAATCGGTTATTGAGCAAGCACAAAATGCCAAAGCAAATGGATCTTCACGTTTATGCATGGGCGCAGCTTGGAGAGAGGTGAGGGATAATAAAGACTTCGATAATGTAATTGAAATGGTGCAAGCTGTGAATGACATGGATATGGAGGTTTGTTGCACACTTGGTATGATGAATGAAGACCAAGCGAAGCGATTAAAAAATGCTGGCTTATTTGCTTATAATCACAATTTAGATTCATCAAAAGAATTTTATGGGGATGTCATTTCTACCCGTGAGTATGAAGATCGCTTGAATACAATTGAAAATGCGCGTAAAGCAGGTATAACTGTTTGTTCAGGTGGAATCATTGGAATGGGTGAGGCAGTTGAAGATCGAGTTGGTTTATTGATGAGTTACATGGAAATGGACACTCCTCCTGAGTCAATTCCAATTAACGCATTAGTTGCAATTGAAGGAACGCCATTGGAAGATCAAAAGCCAATTGAACAATGGGAAATGATTCGTATGGTGGCAACGACACGTATTGCTTTCCCAGAGTCAGTTGTTCGTTTGTCTGCAGGTAGAACTAAGATGAATATGGAAGGTCAAGCTCTGTGCTTTATGGCTGGCGCAAGTTCAATATTTGCGGGTGATAAATTACTAACTACGCCAAATCCAGAATTCAATGAGGATAAGGAAATGTTTGACATTCTTGGATTAATCCCAAAACAGGCATTTGCAGATGGTGATAAACCAGTAACTATTCCTGATGAAAAAATTATCGAACGTAAACGTCAAGAAGCAGAAAGAGCAGCAGAGTTAGTTGAAGCAAGTGCTAAAGCCAAAGAAGCTGGTTTTGAGCCAAGAAAGGTAACCGTTTCTTAAGTTAACAATGGATCGAAAATTAATTGATAAATTATCAAAAAGAAATCAAGAGGGAACCAAGCGTTCCCTTTCTTTTTTTGAAGATGGAATTGATTTTTATTCGAATGATTATTTAGGATTAGCTCGACAATCAATTCTGCAAAACAATAAAAACTATTTTGGAAGTACAGGATCACGCCTAATTTCTGGAAATTCAAAAGAAGCAATCCATTGTGAAGAATTCTTAGCTAACTTCTTTCAAGTTGAAAAAGCTCTTGTTTTTAATTCAGGTTATGATGCGAATCTTGGTTTTTTTGGAGCAGTTCCGCAACGCGGCGATACGGTAATTTATGATGAACACATACATGCGAGTGCACGAGACGGAATTCGTTTGTCATTTGCAGATTCTTTTTCTTTTGAACATAACTCACTAACTGATTTAGAGCGCAAAATTCGACGTTCTAAAGGCACTGTTTATGTTGCAATTGAAAGTCTTTATTCAATGGGGGGTGATTTTTCACCACTGAAAGAAATCGCTAAGATATGTGCTGAGAATGGCGTTTATTTAGTGGTTGATGAGGCGCATGCTTGTGGTGTTTTCGGAGAGACAGGAAGAGGTTTAGTTGAAAAATTAAATTTGACAGAGATGGTTTTTGCTCGAATTGTCACTTTTGGAAAAGCATATGGTTATCATGGTGCTTGCGTTTTAGGACAAACAATACTGATAGAATATCTTGTGAATTTTGCGCGGTCTTTTATTTATACAACCGCCTTGCCTTCGTCAGATTATAATCAAATTCGAGAAAGTGTTTTGTTTGCTAAAGAGGAGTCATTGCGTAATCTGCTTCAGGATAACATATCTCAATTTGTAACTCAACTAAAAACCATTCAGTTGAGCTCAGATGCACGTTCTCCAATTCAAATGATTCGAATTGGTTCAGTAGAAAAATGTAAAACTATTGCCGAAAAACTATTAAATAGTGGAATCAACGTAAAACCTATTTTTTCACCTACGGTTGCCGCTGGCAATGAAAGCATTCGAATATGTATTCATAGTTTTAATACGAAGGAGGAAATAGATAAATTATGTTCGATTCTTCTTGAGCAACTATTGATAAAAGAATAGTTAAGAATTCTCTAAAATTTAATTAACACTTCAATTTTAACTGTACATTATTTCCCAGGCAGTTTTATAGGCTTCAATTCGATCAAAATACAAAAACATTTTTTCGAAGTAAGGGTCGTTCATTAATGTGGTGCTATCACCAATGATGTATAGATTTTCGATAGCGCGGGTCATTGCTACATTCATGCGTCGATGATCCTTCAAAAAGCCAATTTGTTTATCAGGATTTGAACGCACTGTAGAAATAATAATCGTTTCCATTTCTTGTCCCTGAAAACTGTCTATTGTGCTTATACGCATTTCTTTGGGCAATGATTCTTTAGCGAGTGAGATTTGTCCTGCGTATGGAGAGATAAAAGCGCATTTCGAAGGATTCAATTTGTCTTGTTCCATGATTTTTAAAACGAGCTCAATTTCTCCTTTATTCATCAAGCTTGAGCCATCTTTACCACCTTCTTCGTCAAATCCAGTTCCAGCTGTATCAAAAAACGTAACGTGAGAATGCAAATTTGCTAATTGCGGAGACGTTTTTAATTTTCCTTCGTAGAAATACTCGTTTGAAAATTGAGCGATAGATTCACGCATTCTATATTGCGTATCTAATAAAAATATGTATTCGAACTTTCCAAAGCAGTTTTCGAGTATGGACTTATTAAAACCTAAATGAGCCGCTTTATCAGACAAAACGGTCGGAGGTAATTGCAAATGATCACCTGCAAGTATAATTTTTTCAGCTAAATCGAAAACACACCAAGCAAGTGGTTCTAGGCATTGTCCAGCCTCATCAATAATCAAGGTGTTAAATTCAAGTTTTTTCAACTGTGGATCCATTAATCCTATTGGAGTACCCAAAATTACCTGCGCTTCAGCGAATAGTTTTTCCTCATTGTATTGTTGTAAGGATTTTATTTCTTGGCGGATATTTTTTACCTCCTTAATCAATAAATTACGTTGATCGCGTTCATCTTTTCCGAAACGGCGTTTGTATTGATTCGCCATTTTTCGCATTTCATCTGCACGAATCCGTAATTTTTTAATTTCCTTATCTTGTTTACTTTCAATCAGTTTCCCCTCTGGAGTAAATGGAAAAATACTGGCATCCACCTTTGTATTGTTACCAATTCGGAGGAATTTTATGTTTTTATCAATTAGCCCTTTAGCAATATTATCAACTGCTGCGTTACTCGGCGCTGCAACTAGTATTTTTTCTCCTGTTTTTACTAGTTGAATAATTCCTTCAAGTAAGGTAGTTGTTTTTCCAGTCCCTGGTGGACCATGAATAATCATCATTTTTTCGTCCGACAACATACCTTCTACGGCCATTTGTTGACTTTCATTCAGGTGTTTATTATGAAAATCTAATGTTAGTTGAATGTTCTTGTTTGTCGACAGCTGAAAATGTGTCTCACCATGAATTGTGGCAAAAAGCGAATTTAGTGCTGGATTTGAAGGAATTTCAAGTAACGCCTTCTTCATAATTGCTGTGGTACGTGTGTCTGGAGTCAGTTTAATACCAACGCCATCATCTTCCAACCAATCGGGAAAATCAGGTGCAAACAAACGGAATTCACCTTGTCTACCATCAAATGACAAGAGCATACCTTTGACTGATTCTTCTCCTTGACAAAAACATTCAATGGCCATTCCATCTCTAAAATTCGATGTTTCCATAGGAAAACCAATTCGAAAGCCAATTTCAGGATATTCAGCATAGCCAAAAGATTTTCTTGAAATACGAATAGGGTGAATCGCCAAGCCTTCAGACTTGAGTGATTTCAATGAATGCTGCTCGTCTAACTGATAGCGTTTTGCCTGTTCCTGTTCTTCCAGTTCAAGGCAGTGCAACAAATGCGTTATTTGTGGATGTTGATTTTCCATTGGTATAAAAAAAGACCAGCATTTCTACTGGTCTTTATTAATTATTTTTTTATTCGTTAGACATCTTTATGATTTGCATTTTTCGAGGCTTTCTAGAAATAAAATTTTTGAGTTTACTTTAGTAAATGATAAATTTTATTTTGACGAATAACGACGAAAAATAAATCAAAAATATGTCTAAACTGAGGCGATTTTGTCAGACATATACTCACCCGCCTTCAATTTCCCAACAATTTTCGAGAAAGATTCGATTGTATAATTAACATCTTCTAATGTATGTACTGCAGTTGGAATCAAACGAAGGATAATCATTCCTTTTGGTACAACTGGATACACTACCATCGAACAGAAAATATTGTAATTTTCACGAAGGTCATAAATCAAATTCGTTGATTCAGGAATTGATCCATTCAAGTAAACAGGTGTTACGCATGAATCAGTTTCACCAATTTCAAAACCTGCATCCGTTAAACCTTTTTGAAGGGCATTTGTGATTTTCCACAAGTTTTCTTTCAATTCTGGTTGAGTTCTCATCAATTCTAAACGCTTCAAGGCACCAACAACCAATGGTAATGGTAAAGCTTTTGCGAAAATTTGAGAACGCATGTTATAACGTAAATATTCAACTACTTGCTCATCAGATGAAATAAATCCTCCGATTAATGCAAATGATTTAGCAAACGTACCGAAGTAAACATCAATTCCATCTTGACATCCTTGTTCTTGTCCAGTACCACCGCCTGTAGCACCTAAAGTACCGATTCCATGTGCATCATCAACGAATAAACGGAAATCGAATTTCTTTTTCAAGTCAACAATTTCTTTCAATTTTCCTTGATCACCACGCATTCCAAAAACACCTTCTGTGATTACCAAGATACCACCACCTGTTTCAGCAACTAGTTTAGTAGCTCTTTCCAATTGTTTTTCACAATCTTCGATATCATTGTGTTTGAAAACGTAACGTTTCCCCATGTGTAAACGAACACCATCCAAAATACATGCATGAGATTCAGCATCGTAAACGATCACATCACGACGATCAACCAAACAGTCAATAGCAGAGAGAGTAGCTTGATAACCGAAATTACAAAGGATTGTATCTTCTTTTTCGACAAAAGCAGACAATTCTGCCTCTAATTGCTCATGATAATTTGAATTACCGCTCATCATCCTTGCGCCCATTGGAGCAGCGAAACCAAATTCTGCAGCAGCTTCAGTATCAGCTTTACGAACTTCAGGGTGATTTGCTAAACCTAGGTAGTTATTTAAACTCCAGTTCAAGCGTTTCTTACCTCTAAAAATCATATGAGGACCGATATCTCCCTCTAATTTTGGAAATGTAAAATAACCATGTGATGCTTTCGCGTGTTGTCCAATTGGACCTCTGTTTTCTTTGATTCTCTCAAAAATATCCTGAGCCATATTATATTTTTTTTGGCAGTAGAAATGCGGCTGCATTCGTGCTGTCTAGATTATTGTTACAAAATTAGAGATAATCTTTTTGTCATTAAGCATTAACACTGCTATTTTATCAACAAGCAGTGTTTATATAACTGCAAATAACTGAAAGAGAATTATAAATTCTTATCTAACAAATAAATGAAACTGCCAATCGCACCGCAACCCAATTCAAGTTCGCGCTTATTTACGTTTTCAAATACGTCGCTTGGAGCATGATGAAAATCGAAATAACGCTGTGAATCAGGAACAAATCCAAACAAGGGAATTCTCTTGAATTCATTTTTTAAAGGACCAATATCAACACCACCATATCCTTTTTCGAAAATATGGAGCTCATACGGTTTAAAATGAAACGCTAAAGATTCCAACAATTTAACCTGTTCTTCGGTGCCATCACAATTAAACCCTCTTGGTGCAAATCCACCTCTGTCACTTTCTAGTGCAGCAATGTGATTTTCACCGCGTTCTTTTGACCAAGTCGCATAGGTTTTTCCACCCATATTTCCATTTTCCTCGTTCATAAAGAAAACAACACGCAAAGTATGTTTAGGTTGGTATTTGAGTTCTTTTAAAATACGCAATGCTTCCAAACAATGAATAACACCGGCACCGTCGTCATGCGCTCCTTCGCCGGTATCCCAAGAATCTAAATGTCCGCCAAAAGTGATGATTTCATTGGGTTTTTCCTTACCGGTAATTTCAGCAATTACATTAAAAGATGTTGCATCTGGAAAAGAACGGCAATCCATTTCAAGCACTAAGCGACTTTTTCCTTCCTTGATTTTACAAGAAAGCATTTCGGCATCCTTCGTTGAAACGGCAGCTGCAGGAATCTTTGAAACATCATCTTCGTAATGCATCGATCCAGTGTGCGGATGGTCATCAATTGGCATTCCTAATGATCGAATAATCACTGCTTTTGCGCCTAATTTAGCACCTTCAACGGCACCATTTCCTCGAATAGCATAACAACCACCATAGGCTTTAAAGGTATTGATTTGTTGCTCGTCCATTGGTTGATTCAGAAAAACAATTTTACCTTCGACATCTGACCGTTTGGCTTTTTTTAGTTCGTCCAAGTGCGAAAATTCTACAATTTCACCCTCCAATATGCCATCGGTACCAATTGAGCCTCCCAAAGCCAACAAGTTAAGACTTGTCAGTTTTCCGTTTTTCTCACGAATCCAAGCACTTTCTTTCGTTCCTCTTTCCCAGTGTGGAACCTTGATTTCTTGCAAGTAAACCTTGTCGAAACCGTAACTTTCCATTTTTAATTTGCTCCATTCAATCGCCATTTGTGCCTCAGCTGAACCAGAAAGTCGAGCGCCAATGTCTTTGCATAAACTTCGCAAGTCTTCATAGGCTTTTCCTTCACTTAATGCTTGATCGTAAATCGAACGTATGAACAATGAATCAGTGTTCTGTGCTGATACGGAAATGGTTATAAATAGTAAGATTGAGCTCAAAATTTTCATGATTCATGTAATGTTTTCAGATTGTTTAATCCTTTATTAAAATCGCGTAATATGTATTTTTTCATCATTGGTCCCATTAAACGAGATAAAGGATTCTGACCTATGTTGGTGCTTAAAAACCACGTTACGAGTGTTTCGTCGCCAAGCTGTTTTAAGGTAAATCCTGTCTTTGATGTATTTCTTTTGCCAAATTTCAAATCATTTCAATGTGTTCATTAGGATTTATTTGTACAATTTGCATCCAACCTTCGCCCACCTTAGTATTGCCTTTCCACTTATAGCGATGTTCAATTTCGCCTTTTTGACCTGAAAAATTCATTTTCATCTGCGGATCATTCGCTGTCCACGTACTCCAAACTA
>JBIIKG010000058.1:0-13749 GCA_044233275.1 Crocinitomicaceae bacterium
GGAAAAGAAGGATGAGTGAGAATAAGGACATATTGTGGAGAGCTTATTTAATCTATTTCGGTTTTGTGCTGATCATGCTTGTTGTGCTTTTCAAAACGGTATCTATCCAATGGGAAGGACGCACAAATGTCTTTTCATCCTCTGAAGAGAAAATGCCAGTTCGAACAGTTAAACGAATTCCGCGTCGTGGAGAAGTATTGGATGTTCATTACACTCCACTTGTCACCTCAGTTTCATTTTATGATATCCACATGGATCCAACTGTAGTCGATAAAAAAATATTCGATGAAGAGATAACTGATTTAAGTAAAGGTCTGTCGAAAATGTTTCCAGAGAAAACAGCGAGAGAATATGAGAATTTTATTCGAACAGGCCGTCAACGCGCAAGTCGTTATTTATTAATCAAGAACAAAGCTACAAACGAAGAACGGAAACAACTCCGAGCTTTACCAATTTTTAAACACGGACGTTTAAAAGGAGGAATAATTGATACAGATGAAACCGTTGTGCGGAAACGTCCCCACGGTGAAATGCTCAAACGAACCTTAGGCTACTATCAGAAGGAAGGTGGTAAGGAGTTGAGAGTTGGAATTGAAGGAGCGTATAATGAGTATTTAAGTGGTGAAGAGGGTGAAGAAATCGAACAAAAAATCACCACAGGATGGAAGAAAACGGGTCAAATCGTTAAAGAAGCAGTTGAAGGAGCAGACGTTGTAACAACTATTGATAAAGAGATTCAAGAAGTGGCACATTCTGAATTGGAACGACAGTTGAGAAATCAAGGTGCGAAAAGTGGTTGTGTTATCGTAATGGATGTTAAAACTGGATACGTTCGAGCAATTTCCAACTTGTCAGTGGCAAACGACGGCAACTATTACGAATTGTATAACCATGCGATTGGAACGAAAGAAGTTCCTGGTTCAACGTTCAAACTTGCCTCTTTAATGGCTGCTTTAGAAGATGAGAAAATTGACATCAATGACATTGTTAATTCAACGGGTGAATATACTTTTTCTGGTAAAACGCTTCACGACGCTTTAAAAGGCGGTTATGGTCAGATTACTATTAAACGCGCATTCGAAAAATCGTCTAACGTTATTGCAGTGGTTATTCACCGCGCTTATCGTCAAGAGCCACAAGCATTCATTGATCGCTTGGCGTCGTTTGGTTTGACTGAAAAATTGGGAATAGATCTTTCAGGGGAACCAACTCCAACGGTTTATACACCTGGTTCTAAAAATTGGTCCCGAATTTCGTTGCCTTGGATGGCAATTGGTTATGAAGTTCAACAAACACCTTTGCAAACATTAGCATTTTACAACGCTGTTGCAAATAATGGAACCTTGGTTCGACCGCAATTTGTGCAAGAAATTCGTCGAGGTTCGGAAACAGTTAAAACTTACCAACCAATTATCTTAAAGGATAAAATTTGTTCAGATAAAACACTTAAAACATTGAAAGAATGTTTGAATGGTGTAATGAAAGATGGTGGAACTGGTTCAAAATTGACTTCCTCACTCTTTGATATTGCTGGTAAAACTGGAACAGCACGAATTCTAAATTCGAACTTTAGCTATGGTCAGAAAGGTGAGGAAAAGTATCAAGCTTCTTTCGTTGGTTACTTCCCTGCTGATGATCCAATTTATTCGTGTATTGTTGTTGTATCTGCACCTTCAAAAGATATTTATGGTGCAACGGTATCTGGAACTGTTTTTACCGCAATCGCAAATAAAGTTTACGCTTCAACACTACGCTATCATACTGCTATTAACGAAGGGAAAAGAAAAGCGAACAACATTCCAAATATGATGTATGGAAATCGATACGATCTGTTAAAAGTGATCAATAAATTGAAAATACCTTATGCAATTCAAGATGAGGGGGAATGGTTTAGCACTTCTAAAACAAATGAAAGAGTAGTATTAAATAATAAAAGTATTTCAAAAAAATCAGTACCAAATCTTGTTGGATTAAGTGCGAAAGATGCTGTTTACATCGTCGAATCGCTAGGTATGAATGCATTTGTAATTGGATATGGAAAAGTAACAAAACAATCAATGCCAGCTGGAACTCCATTGTTCAATGGTGGGGTGATTGAATTGACAATGGAATAATGAAAAAGAAGCTAAGCGACATATTGTATGGAGTAACGATTTTATCGGTTGATGGTTCGACCGACAAAATGGTAGGTGAATTAGTTTTTGATTCGAGAAAAGCTGATGCTGACGCAGTGTTTTTTGCTATCCGCGGAACGAGCGTCGATGGTCATACATTTATTAATAAAACAATTGAAGCTGGTTGTCAGGTAATTATTGCTGAGGAGCGCATACAAGTCCCGGAGCACGTAACACTTATTGTAACTGAAAATACGCACTTGGCATTGGCAATCATGGCAAGTAATTATTTCGGTAATCCTTCAGAAAAATTGAAGTTGGTTGGAGTAACTGGTACAAACGGTAAAACGACAACTACGACTTTACTGTTCAATTTATTTACGAAATTGGGATATCACTGTGGTCTGCTTTCTACGGTTGTAAATAAAATTGGAGAAGTTGAAATTCCTTCGACCCATACAACACCTGATCCAGTTGCCTTAAATGGCTTATTGGCTCAAATGGTCTTGGATGGTTGTTCGCATTGTTTTATGGAAGTTAGCTCACACGCTATTCATCAAAATAGAATTGCTGGACTAAGTTTTAAAGGTGGTGTGTTTACCAATATTACACACGATCATTTAGATTACCACAATACGTTTGCAGAATATATCCGCGTTAAAAAATCCTTTTTTGATCACCTTGACAAGGAAGCATTTGCTTTGGTCAATTTGGACGACAAGAATGGAATGGTAATGCTGCAAAACACCAAAGCAAAGAAGAGCACATTTGCACTCCGTACACCAGCTGATTTTAAAGCAAAAGTTATTGAAAATCAGTTTTCGGGACTTGTATTGAATTTGAATGGAATTGAGCTTTGGACCCGATTGATTGGTGATTTTAATGCCTATAATTTACTAGCAGTTTATGGTGTAAGCATGTTGCTAGGTGAGGATTCTACTCAGGTAATGACGGCAATTTCAGCTTTAGAGTCAGTTGAAGGACGTTTTCAGTATTTCCAAAGTGAAAGTGGTATTATGGCGATTATCGACTATGCACACACGCCTGATGCGCTAGAAAATGTATTGAAAACGATTGCGAATATCCGCACGAAAAACGAGACGGTTTTTACAGTTGTTGGCTGTGGTGGTGATAGAGATAAAACGAAGCGTCCAAAAATGGCTGCTATTGCGTGTGAAATGAGCGATAAAGTTATTTTGACAGCAGATAATCCTCGTTCGGAAGATCCAAACGACATAATTGAAGAAATGATGTCTGGAGTTGGAGGTGAACATTACAAGAAAACACTTTCCATTGTTGATCGCACGCAAGCAATAAAATCAGCTATCTCAATAGCAGAAAAGGGTGATATTATTTTGATTGCGGGCAAAGGACACGAAAAATATCAAGAAATCAGAGGTGTAAAATATGACTTTGATGACTTACAGATTACGATTGATTTATTTAAAAAACTAGAGAAATAATGTTGTACTATTTATTTGACTATTTGGATAAATTTAATTTCCCAGGAGCGGGATTATTTAATTATATCTCCTTCAGAGCTTCTATGGCTTTGATTACATCATTGATTGTTTCTATTTTCTTCGGGAAACGCCTAATTAACTTGTTGCGAAAACAACAAATTGGTGAAACAGTGCGTGATCTTGGTTTGGCAGGTCAAATCGAAAAATCAGGAACGCCTACCATGGGAGGTATTATCATTCTAGCGGCAATTCTGATTCCGACTTTGCTATTCGCGAAACTGCACAATGTATATGTAATCACAATGATTCTTGCTACAGTTTGGCTAGGAGCAATTGGTTTCTTAGATGATTACATTAAAGTATTTAAGAAGAATAAAGACGGATTAGCAGGAAAATCGAAAGTGGTAGGTCAAATTGGAGTTGGACTTATTGTAGGATGTATTTTGTATTTCTCGAAGGATGTCACTGTTCACAAAAGAGTTCCTTCGAATTACATTTTACAGGCCGATGAGCAATTTGTAACGCATCAGCACACCAACTCAAAAGATGAAAATTATAAGTGGATCAAAACGGCTGATATGACTACAACGATTCCATTTATAAAAGGAAATGAATTCAATTACAACTGGTTGATTGGAGATTCAAACAAATCATACGGTTGGTTATTGTTCATTCCGATTGTGATTTTTATTGTCATCGCAGTTTCTAATGGTGCAAATATGACAGATGGACTCGATGGATTAGCTACTGGGACATCGGCAATTGTTGGACTTGCACTTGCTGTTTTGGCCTATGTGAGTTCGAACGTACGTTTTGCCGATTATTTGGATGTAATGTACATTCCAATGGCCGAAGAGTTGGTAATTTATATTGCAGCTTTTGTCGGGGCATGTATTGGATTTTTATGGTACAATTCCTATCCAGCTCAAGTTTTCATGGGCGATACAGGTTCATTGGCTTTAGGTGGAATCATCGCCGTATTTGCAATTTCAATTCGTAAAGAATTATTGATTCCAGTTTTATGTGGTGTCTTTTTGATTGAAAATTTATCCGTTATTCTCCAAGTTGGATATTTCAAATTCACCAAAAAACGGTTTGGCGAAGGACGAAGGATTTTCCTCATGGCCCCCTTGCACCACCATTATCAAAAGAAAGGATTGCATGAAGCAAAAATCGTTTCGCGTTTTTGGATTGTTACAGTTCTTCTTGCAGTTATCACCATTGTTACCTTGAAACTTCGTTAATAAGTGAACGCTGAAAACAGACATATCGCAATTTTAGGCGCTGGCGAAAGCGGTGTCGGAGCGGCTATTCTTGCTAATAAGCAAGGATGGAATGTGTTCGTGTCTGATTTTGGCAAAATCAAAGAGGAGTTTAAGCTTCAGTTGGATGAGAGAGGTTTTGAGTGGGAAGAAGGCCAACACGATGAAGAACGCATTTTGAAAGCGGATTTGGTCATCAAGTCACCGGGAATTCCTGATAAAGTGCCACTGATTAAAAAGTTGCGAGAACAAGGAACCAAGATAGTTTCAGAAATTGAATTTGCTGGATATTATTTAAAAGCAAAAACGATTTGCATCACAGGTAGTAACGGGAAAACTACCACAACACTGTTAACGCACCATATTCTCAAAAAGGCAGGAATCAATGTTGGTTTAGCTGGAAATGTGGGTAGCAGTTTAGCAAAACAAGTAGCTGAAGAGAATTTTGATTGGTATGTAATCGAATTGAGCTCTTTTCAATTGGATGATATGTTTGATTTTAGAGCCGACATTGCGATTCTAACAAACATTACTCCAGATCATTTAGATCGCTACAATTATGAAATGCAGAATTATGTGAATTCAAAATTCCGAATTCTTCAAAATCAAACAGAGAATGATTGGTTCATCTACAATTTTGATGATCCAATCATAAAAGCAGAAATGGACAAGAAAACCATTCTTGCTAAAAAGGCACCTTTTTCACTTACAAAGGAAGTGGAGTTAGGCGGCTACGCAAACAAGCAACAACTAACAATAAACATAAACGATCAATTCACTATGTCAATTCACGATTTAGCACTGAAGGGTAAGCACAATACCCAAAATTCATTGGCGTCAGGTATCGCCTCTCGAATATTAGAAATCCGTAAGGATGTTGTGCGTGAAAGTCTAGAAGACTTCGTAAATGTTGAACATCGATTAGAATTCGTTGCCAAAATTCATGGTATCGAGTTTATCAATGATTCAAAAGCTACGAATGTAAATTCAACTTGGTTTGCCTTGGAAAGCATGGAAAAACCAACTATTTGGATCGTTGGTGGCGTAGATAAAGGAAATGACTACATGGAACTTATCGACCTTGTAAAAGAAAAAGTAAAAGCAATTATCTGTTTGGGAACTGACAATGCGAAATTGTTAGAAACATTCGCTGGAGTGGTTGATACAATTGTTGAAGCAGGTTCTGCAATGGAAGCAGTAGCTTATGGTTACCGCCTAGCGAGTTCAGATGAGGTAGTTTTGCTTTCACCAGCTTGTGCAAGTTTCGATTTATTCGAGAATTACGAAGACAGAGGAAATAAATTCAAAGAGGCTGTTCGTTCTCTTTAATTTATTTGTAATGGGAGAAAAGGTACATTCAAAAGTCGAAGACCGACTGCTTGAAGCACGACAAGAAAGCCTTCAAAACCATGTGGATGCAGTGTTGCGTCCTTTGGGTAAATTGTGGGGTATGGATGTCTTTAGCTGGAGCAATCCGTTTCTCGGAGAATTAGCCAATACCATTCATTCGTTTCCTTTTGAAGTCATTTGGATTGGTTCAGCTGATGAGGTGAAGAAAACGCTTGGTATGGACAATAGCTTGTGTTCTAATTTGAACGCAGTGATTGTGTACAATGCATCTGTTTTTGGTTTAGATCGCGAATGGATCTACAACATTAAAAACTGTGCAGGCGTTAGTTCTGTTCAGGAAGCGATGGAAATGCTGAAGGCTTTTAAAGAATCGAAGAAAGTTCTACTTTTTACTTCCGCAGGAGATGATGCTTTGGTAAATCGTAAGGATTTTGAAACATACGTTAAAATGGTGCAAGGAGCATGAGAGAATATTTGAAATATTTGAAAGGTGATGGTGTGATTTGGATTATCACATTGTTAATGCTTGCATTTTCACTTGTAAGTGTGTACAGCTTTGTGCCCATTCTAGTGAAAATCGAAGGTGGAACACCCTTCAAGTATCTTTTCAAACATTTTATCTATGTATTAATAGGTTTTATAATGATGTATTGGATTCATAAGAAAGATGCCAAATATGTCTCTCAGTTATCTAAATTTGGTTTTTATCTCGCCATTGGACTCCTTGTTTTTACCTTTTTCTTTGGAACTAAAGTGAATGATGCGGGCCGTTGGATTCGAATTCCATTTGTCGGATTAACATTCCAATCATCCGATTTCGCAAAATTGGCCTTAATCATTTACGTTTCTCGATTACTCGTTAAAAAGAAAGAACAACTCAATAAGTGGAAGGAAGGCTTCTGGCCTGTTATTCTACCGATCATCGTTATTTGTGGATTGATCGTCAAAGATAACTTCTCAACGGCAGCAATACTTTTTGCCATAAGTCTCTCCATTTTGTTTATTGGAAAAGTTCCATTTAGTAAAATATTTATCACTATTTCAGGAGGAATAGCCCTGCTCTCCTTGATCGTTTTATTGCATAAGACAGCGCCGGCATTAAACCTTTTACCACGATATGAAACCTGGGAGAGCAGGATTCTCAATCGAATGGATGATGACCAAAATGTGCTCGACAATGCGCAAGCACTGAATGCTGAACTGGCCATTTATCACGGCTCTTTTCTTGGGCAAGGTGTTGGAGATGGGAAATTGAAAGAATATTTACCTGAAGCCTATGCCGATTTCTATTATGCCAGTTTTGTTGAAGAGTTTGGTTTGTTTTCAGCAGTAGTATTAATGATGCTTTACCTGATTCTGCTCTTCCGTATCATTCGAATTGGACTTCGATCCGATCGACTTTTTGAAACGTATGTTTGTCTAGGAATCGGAATTTTATTATTGTCACAAGCATCCGTGAACATGCTCGTTTGCACAGGAGTGTTTCCCGTTACAGGTCAAAATATGCCACTACTTGCCATGGGAGGTTCAGCCTTAATTATGACATGTGTCGCAATTGGTATCGTTCAAAGCATCGCATACCGTCAAGAAAAAAGTAAAAAAGAAGAAGCAAACAATGAATTTGCAGCACTATGAGTTTGAATAAAGTTATTATTTCTGGAGGTGGAACAGGTGGACATATTTTTCCTGCAATCGCTATTGCGGATGAAATCAAACGTCGCAATCCTTCTGCTGAAATTTTGTTTGTAGGCGCCACAGGCAAAATGGAAATGGAAAAAGTTCCCGCAGCTGGATATAAAATCGAAGGATTAACAATCGCTGGACTTCAACGTAAATTGACGTTTTCCAATTTTTTACTTCCTTTTAAAATTATTAAGAGTCTTTTAGGAGCGCGAAGTATCATTAAGAATTTCAAACCACAAGTGGTAATTGGAGTGGGAGGTTATGCCAGTGGTCCAACCTTAAAAGCTGCAACAATGCTAGGAATTCCAACCTTGGTGCAAGAACAGAATTCTTTTCCCGGAAAAACGAACAAATTACTAGCAAAGAATGTGAATACGCTTTGCACAGCCTACGAAGGTTTGGAGCGCTTTTTTCCGAAAGAAAAAATTCGATTGACAGGGAATCCAGTTCGTTTTGAAATGGTGAACATTGCGGGTAAGCGCCAAGAGGCATTTGATTTTTATCAATTGGATTCGGCTAAGAAAACAATATTAGTCATCGGTGGAAGTTTGGGGGCACGCACCTTGAACCAAGCAATGGTTGAACATTATAATTTATTGCAAGACAACAATGTTCAAGTGTTGTGGCAATGCGGAAAGCTGTATTTCGAAAGTTTGTCAGTACAGCTAAATGGAAAAGAAACTGATTCCATCAAAATGGTGCAGTTTATTGACCGAATGGATTTAGCATACGCAATAGCAGATGTCATTATTTCACGCGCTGGAGCAATTTCGGTTTCAGAATTATGCTTGATTGCTAAACCAATTATTTTGGTGCCTAGTCCAAATGTTTCGGAAGATCATCAAACAAAAAACGCCATGGCTTTGGTCGATAAAAATGCAGCAATTTTAGTAAAAGATCTTGAAGCGAAAGAAAAGTTAATGCCAACAGCCATAGGTTTATTGGATAATGAGCTTTTGCGAACAGAATTATCAACTGAGATCACCAAGCTGGGAAAACCGAAAGCAACTGAATCAATAGTTGATGAAATTGAAAAAATTACCAAATAATAAATGGATAAGTTAGACAACATACAATTATCTCAATTCAGCCGTGCTTATTTTATAGGTATTGGAGGTATTGGAATGTCTGCTTTGGCGCGCTACTTCAATGCAATTGGATGGGAAGTTGCTGGTTATGATAAAACTCCATCTCCTTTAACCGATGAACTTCAAAACGAAGGAATCAAGGTGCACTTTGAAGATTTCGGTCCTTCGATACCCGCACAATTTAAAGTAAAGGAACAAACATTGGTTATTTATACGCCTGCAATTCCAAAGAATTTAGGTGAACTTTTGTTCTTTCAAAACGCAGAATCACATTTATTTAAGCGTTCTGAAGTGCTTGGATTGCTAACAAGACAATCGAAAGGTTTAGGTGTTGCTGGGACTCATGGTAAAACAACGACTAGTTCAATGTTAGCCCATATTTTAAATGAATCACAGTTGAAATGCAATGCCTTTTTGGGTGGAATAGCAACTAACTTCAATTCGAATTTGGTTTTAAATCCATCGAGTGAATACACCGTTATTGAAGCGGATGAATTTGACCGTTCCTTTTTGAAATTGACACCTTTTGCATCTATAATTACTTCTACAGATCCCGATCATTTAGATATTTATGGTGATGCAAGTGTCTTTTTGGAAGGTTTTCAAATGTATGCCCAATTGATTCAAACGGAAGGATGCTTGGTTAAAAAGGAAGGCTTGGAAGTCTCTTCAAAATCAAAGACCATCAGTTATGCAATTGAATCTAAAACAGCCGATTATTCTGGGAATGACTTGCGTTTTATTGAAGGTAAATTTTTAATGAATGTGCGCACTCCAAAAGGGATTATGGCGAATGTTCAGCTTGGAATTCCAGGAATACACAACGCTGAGAATGCAGTTGCATGTATTGCTTTGACGGAGTTTTTAGGCTTGAATGAAGAAGAAATACGCTTGGGATTAAGTAGTTTTTTAGGTGTTAAAAGACGTTTTGAATATAAGGTTAAGACAGCGGATTTAGTCTATATTGATGACTATGCGCATCATCCAACAGAAATTCATGCACTTGTTTCTTCTGTTCGTTTATTATATCCAGGGAAGAAAATCACGGGTGTATTTCAGCCGCATTTGTTTTCAAGAACACGAGACTTTTTTGATGGATTTGCAAAGGAACTTTCAGCTATGGATGAAGTTATATTGTTGCCAATTTATCCAGCCAGAGAAGAACCTATCGCTGGAGTAACAAGCGATATTCTACTCGAAAAAATTAGTGCACCATCTAAAATGTTATTGTCTCCAAGTGAGGCATTAGGATATCTCTCAAAAATGGAGTCTGGTGTTGTCTTGACAATTGGTGCAGGTGATATCGATCGCATTGTTGAACCCCTTAAAAATGCACTGATATGAAGACGTGGCTAAAAAAAGGTTTGTGGTTAGCAATGGGAATTGGGATGCTTATCTTGATTTTTATCGTTCAAGGTGAACAACGCGCAACAGAAGTCGATAAACCAAACATCATCATCCATGTAAAAGGGGAACATGCGTTTTTGACGAAGGATGAGTTACATACACGCTTAAAGCGAAAAGGGTTTTTTTATGCAGGACAAAAACATGAAGAGTTGGACGTTTCGGCGATAGAAAACTATATCCGAAAAATGTCAGAAGTAAAAGATGTGAAGGTTTTTACGCGTATCGGAAATGAGTGGACAATTGAAATTTCTGTTCGAAAACCAATCGCTCGAATTTTCAACAAATACAATGAAAGTTTTTACTTGGATGAGGACGGTGTAATCATGAAAGTTTCAAATCTACATACCGCTCGTGTTGTGGTTGTTACAGGTAATATTCCCGATCGATTGAACTCAATAAATGTGAATAAAATTATTAACAACGATTCCTTGAAAAGTATTCGAAAGTTAGATGATGTGTATCGAATTTCGAGTTATGTTTGCAACGATCCCGTCATGCAGTCATTAATCGGCCAAATTCACTTGAAGAAAAATGGTGATTTTCTACTGATACCGCTTGTTGGAGATCAAAAAATCATATTTGGTTCAGCCCATTCAGATGAAGAAGTTCGAGAGAAATTCAAGAAACTCGACATTTTCTACAAGGAAGCAATTCCTTACGAAGGTTGGAATAAGTACGATGAAATCAGTCTGAAGTACGAAAATCAGATTGTCGGAAAAAAAGTAGACGGTTATACGGAAGAAATAAATAATTGATATGTCACAGATTGTAGTAGGACTTGATATCGGAACAACAAAGATTGCATGCTTTGTTGGGCGTAGAAACGAGCATGGTAAAATTGAAATTTTATCAATGGGAAAAAGTGAATCCCTTGGCGTTATGCGTGGAATGGTTTCGAACATCGAAAAAACGGTGCAATCAATTAAAACGGCTGTAGAAGAAGCTCAGTCACGTGTTGAAGGAGAATTAAATATTCGCGTTGTGAATGTTGGAATCGCTGGACAGCACATTAAAAGTTTACAACACCGAGGAATTCATACACGTGAAACAATCGTGGATGAAATTTCTCAAATTGATATTGATGCACTCGTTGAAGATATGTATAAATTGGTGATGCAGCCAGGTGAGGAAATCATCACGGTTCTTCCACAAGAATACATTATCGACAACGAACAAGGGATTAAAGATCCAATTGGAATGTCAGGTAGAAGATTGGAAGCGAATTTCCATATCATTACTGGACAAGTTGGTGCCGTTTTGAATATTCACAAATGTGTCCATAAAGCTGGATTAGAAGTGAAAGAAATTATCCTTGAGCCAATTGCTTCTGCTGAAGCAGTTCTTTCGGATGAAGAAAAAGAAGCAGGTGTAGTGTTGGTTGACATCGGTGGTGGAACTACTGACGTTGCGATTTTCCATGAAGGAATTATTCGTCACACAGCTGTTATTCCGTTCGGTGGAAATGTGATCACAGAGGATATCAAAGAAGGTTGCACAATCATGAAGCGTCACGCCGAATTATTGAAAACGAAATTTGGTTCTGCCTTGGCTTCAGAAAGTCATGACAACGAAGTGGTTTGTATTCCTCATTTGAATGGGCGTGATCCAAAAGAAATTACTTTATTGAATTTAGCGAGCATCATACAAGCTAGAATGGAAGAGATTATTGATCTTGTTCATTATGAAATCTTGAATTCAGGATACAGCAAAAAACTAATTGGTGGTATCGTAGTTACAGGTGGTGGAGCACAATTGAAGCACATTACGCAATTGTTTGAATACATCACAGGAATGGATACACGTATTGGATATCCAAACGAACACCTTGCAAATAATAATCACATTGAGAACTTGACAAGTCCAATGTATGCAACTGGTATTGGTCTGGTTCTAAAAGGATTTGAAGCAGTTGGAAAAACAACAGCAGCGCCTCAAGAAGCAGCGAGTGCGGGTAAAGTAAAAACACACTCAGAAAAGAAACGTGGATCATTCTTCGACGCAATCGTGAAGAATGCGAAAAGTATTTTTGAGGACGAAGATTAATACTTCGACCCTTCGACAAGCTCAGGGGAGTCCAGCTCAGCAACCGAAGCCTAAAAAAGAATGAGAAAAAAGAACTTACAACAATAAACAACAACAATAACAACAACAAAAAAACAACATTATGGAGTTTGATTTGCCAAAAGACACAAATTCAATCATTAAGGTGATTGGTGTAGGAGGAGGAGGCAGTAACGCTGTGAATCACATGTACGGACAAGGAATTGTCGGTGTTGACTTTATCGTATGTAATACGGATCGTCAAGCATTGGACATTTCACCAGTTCCATACAAAATTCAACTTGGACCTTCATTAACAGAAGGAAGAGGCGCTGGAGCGATTCCTGAAATCGGAAAAAATGCTGCAATTGAAAACATTGAAGAAATCCGCAGCTTATTAGGAAACCAAACTAAAATGGTTTTCGTTACTGCTGGAATGGGCGGTGGCACCGGTACAGGCGCTGCACCAGTTATCGCGCAAGTAGCTAAAGAACTTGGAATTTTAACAGTGGGGATTGTTACTGTTCCATTTAGTTTTGAAGGACGTAAGCGTAGACAACAAGCGGAAGAAGGATTAGAAAGATTGCGTCAAAGCGTTGATACTTTATTGGTTATCAACAACGAACGTTTGCGCGAAATAAGTGGAAACTTATCAATTGGTAATGCTTTCTCAATGGCTGATAACGTATTGTCAACTGCTGCGAAAGGAATTGCTGAAGTGATTTCTGTTACTGGTGCGATCAACGTGGATTTCAATGATGTGAATACAGTAATGAAAGATAGCGGTGTTGCCATCATGGGTAGCGCTTCTGCAGAAGGAGAAGATAGAGCAATGATTGCTGTTAAAGAAGCATTGTTATCACCACTTTTGAATGATAATGATATCAGTGGTGCTCAATACGTATTATTGAACATTACGTATGGTGATAAAGAAGTATTGATGGATGAAATCACAACCATTACTGACTTTATTCAGGACGAAGCAGGTTCTACTGCAGATGTTATCTGGGGTCATGGTTATGATGCTTCATTGGGTGATAAATTAAGTGTAACATTAATCGCTACTGGTTTTCAATCAAACCCGATTACAGGTTTTGAAAGAGCGCCAGAAAGAAAGATGCGTACATTAGAAGATGAGCCAAAAAATGAAATTAAATCTCCGCTTGGAAATCCAACTCAAGTAAATACGTTTGTTGGTGCAAAGGAGATTGAAAAACCATTGGACGAGCCTTTCATCAAGAATGAAACGAAATCAGTTGAAGATTTTTCTTCTACAAAAACAGAAGAAGTAAGCTTTACTAAAGTAGAAGAACCGAAGGCGGAATTAAGTTTTGATTGGGAA
>JBIIKG010000229.1:0-4404 GCA_044233275.1 Crocinitomicaceae bacterium
CAACCAACACATAACCTAGGTAGATATGCCAAATCCACATAGGCTGTCTAATTTGCTTTGCAAGGAGAATCGTATCATCAATTGATAAGGAAATGTTTTTAGTCGCAAGGAACTGTTGAATTATATCTGAAACATGATTCTTGTTCATCCAATACATTCTTAAAAATATCGTGCACAACAATAGTATCATTGAAATTGCAATCGCCCAATGCAACAAACGGTAAATAAGGCTGTAGTCTTTATTTTTCATCAATCATTTATTTGGATTAAAAGTAATGTAATAAAATTCACATGATGCCTTGCGCACTAATAAATATACCCTAAGGTATGTTTAAAACAAAAGAAACTCTATAAACTTAAGTCAAAATTTCATATAGTTAAAGCACCAATGGCTCCATTTTTCTTTCTGATAAATTTTTAGATTGAATAGAAAAGACAATTTTCGGGATTAAAAACTCAAGAAAGAATGACGAAAATCATGTGTTGAACAAAATGTTGTGCTTACTTTTATGACATACTTTGACACAATACTTATGAATTCGTTGAAAATCTCACTTTTCAGTTTGCTTTTAATTGGCTTTTTGAGTCCAGTTTACGGACAAATGGTAAAAGACAATTACTATAGAAAAGGGAATTTTTTCTTTTATTGGGGATGGAATCGAGCGGCCTACACAACCTCTGATATTCATTTTTCAGGAAACGATTACGATTTCACTTTAGAAAATGTAGTTGCTAAAGATCGCCAGTCACCGTTTAGCGCAAAGTTGTACTTTTCTCCCAATACCTTATCTATTCCTCAATACAATCTTAGAATTGGCTATTTTTTCCACGATAAATACAATATTTCGGTAGGTGCAGATCACATGAAATATGTCATGGAGCAATTTCAAACAGTTAAAATCAACGGAACAATTGCAAATGGAACTTCGTTCGACGGAACTTATAACGATTCTGATATCGAAATGTCCGAAGACTTTTTAAAGTTTGAACATACAGATGGATTGAATTACGAAAACATTGAAGTCCGTCGATTTGACGTGCTATTTGGACGTAAAAATTTCAGTTTTGCAGCAAATGAAGGCCTGGGAATTGGAGTGCTTGTTCCACGCACCAACACTACCCTAATGAACAATGAACGTTATGATGAGTTTCACTTAGCGGGATATGGCTTAAGCGCTGTTCTTTCTTTAAATGCGACCTTCTTCAAATATTTCTTTGTACAAATGGAATGGAAAGGCGGATTTATTCATATGCCAGATATTCGCACAACGATGTTTAAATCAGACCGAGCAAGTCAACATTTCTTATTTTCTCAATACAATGTTGTTTTCGGAGGTAATTTTAGAATCCCAAGCAAAAAAAGTTCAGAAAAGTAGCTTACCTTTGAAAGAAAAAGGCAATGGCAATTTTCGAATTCAACGGATTTCGTCCTGTAATCAAGGAAAGTAGTTTCATTCATCCCAATGCAACCGTAACTGGTAATGTAATTATTGGAGAAAATGTTTATGTGGGTCCAGGCGCTGCAATACGCGGTGATTGGGGACAAATCATCATTGAAGACGGATGCAATGTCCAAGAAAATTGTACAATTCACATGTTTCCTGGAACAATCACACTGCTAAAAAAAGGTGCACATATTGGTCACGGGGCAATTATTCATGGCGGCACAATTGGTGAAAATTGTCTGATTGGAATGAACAGCGTAATCATGGATGATGTCATCATGGAAGATGAATGTATTATTGGCGCGTTGAGCTTCGTCCCGGGAAAAATGCACCTTCCAAAAAGAAGTCTTGCCGTTGGAAATCCAGCAAAAATCATCAAAGAGGTATCTGATGAAATGATTGCATGGAAAACAAAAGGAACGGCACTTTATCAAGCTTTACCCAAAGAATGTCATGATACATTGAAAGAATGTGAACCATTGCGTGAAATTGAGGCGGATCGTCCAGCTCAGGAAACGATGTTTGTGACTTGGAATAAAGTGAAAGCTGGAGACTACTAGAGACTAGAAACTTGAGACTAGGAATTAGAAATTAAAAAAGCTGTAAAATAATATTTTACAGCTTTTTAAATATAGTTACTTATCTTTTTTATTTAAGTGTTGATGGGCAAACATAATCTGTTCTTGGGACTGCTGTTTTTGCGATGGCATTGTAACCACCAGCCACTTCAATAAAGTTATCAATTCCTCTTGATTTAAGAATGGACGCTGCTATCATGCTGCGGTAACCGCCTGCGCAATGAATTACAAAAGGTTGATCTTTTGGAAAGTCACTCATTTCATCATTAATAAAATCTAATGGCAAACTTTTAGCACCGTCAACATGTTCTGCAGTAAATTCACCTGGACGTCGAACATCGATTACAAGTGGCTTATTCTTATAACTTTCTGCGAATTCATCTGCAGTTATTCGTTTAATTATATCAGTTTCTTTTCCAGCTTCTTTCCATGCTTTAAAACCTCCTTTGAGGTAACCAATCACATGATCGTACCCAACTCGCGCTAAACGTTTAATTGTTTCTTCCTCTTGTCCTTCATCTGTTATAATTAACAATTCCTGTTTCACACTAGGTATTAAAGCTCCCACCCAAGGGGCAAATTGACCATCTAAGCCAATATTAATGCTGTTTGGTACAAATCCTTCTGAAAATACTTGAGCGTTTCTTGTATCCAAAACTAAAGCACTTGTTTCATTTGCTGCGGCCTCAAAAGCTTCTGGTGTCAGTTCGTTCATCCCACGTTTCATAACGTCTGTAATGCTGTCATAACCCGTTTTATTCATTTGGACATTCATTCCAAAATATCCTGGAGGAGGTAATAATCCATCTGTTACTTCTTTCACAAACTCTGCTTTTGTCATATCAGCACGCAAGGCATAATTCAATTGTTTTTGTTCACCTATTGTTGAAACCGTTTCTTTACTCATGTTCTTTCCGCATGCTGAGCCAGCGCCGTGTGCAGGATAAACCGTAACAGCATCGCTTAACGTCATTATTTTAGTGCGTAGCGAATCAAAAAGTGTTTCAGCTAACATTTCTTGCGTCATATCTGCCGCTTTTTGAGCAAGATCTGGTCGACCCACATCACCAATAAACAAAGTGTCTCCAGAGAAGATTGCATTGTCGTGACCACTTTCATCTTTCAACAAATAACACGTACTTTCCATTGTATGTCCTGGTGTATGCAATACTTTTAAAGAAACATCTCCGAGTTGAAAGACTTCACCATCCGAAGCTATATGAGCCTCAAATGATGTTTTTGCATTGGGTCCATATACGATTGCAGCGCCGGTTGCTTTTGCTAAATCAACGTGACCACTCACGAAATCGGCATGGAAATGCGTTTCAAAAATGTATTTAATCCTAACATTGTCACGTTTTGCGCGCTCAATGTAGGGTGTAATTTCTCTTAATGGGTCAATTATTGCCGCTTCTCCGTTTGATGTGATATAATACGCTCCTTGCGCTAAACAGCCTGTATATATTTGTTCGATATGCATGATTGACATTTTTGTGCTTGCAAATATCGTTCAATTTACTCAGAAATAATGCAACGAATGTTACTCTATTCTTTGATTTATATTGTAAAAGGAAATATTTATTTCTGAAATCAAGTGTTTAGTATGTTTTTCCTATTTTTTCGCGGATTCTTTTCAATCAAATCAAATAATCTGATTATTTTTGTGCGGGGTAAGTCTTGTACGACCAGCTCCCTCTGACTCCTCCAGGACAGGAATGTAGCAAAGGTATGAGGTTGAGCGGTGCGATATGAGTAGCTTACCCCTCTTTTTTTTTCTAAGAAAGTAAATTCTCTTCCCATTTCAATTTAAAGGCTATTAGGTAGTGTTGTTCACCTCAGGGATGCAGAGCTAGAGTCTATGTTTTCTATGTGTTGATAATCTTCTCAGTACACTCCGTTGCTTAGTGATAAAATTATTACCCCAAATCCTCCGAGGTTGTTCAAAAAGCGTGTAAAAAGATTTTAATTTCTTGCTAAATCCGTTTGGCTGTGCACTATTTTTGTAAAAAAAAAACAACATGAAATTTTTTATAGACACAGCGAACCTTAATGATATCCGAGAAGCCAATGATATGGGAATTCTTGACGGTGTAACGACTAACCCATCATTGATGGCGAAAGAAGGAATCACAGGTGAAGAGAATATCATTAACCATTATGTGGCAATTTGCAACATCGTTGATGGTCCAGTGAGTGCTGAAGTCATTTCGACTGATTACGATGGAATGATTCGTGAAGGCGAAAAATTAGCTGCTTTACATAAAAATATTGTTGTGAAAATACCTATGATTCCAGAAGGAATTAAAGCTATTAAATACTTCTCAGGAAAAGGAATCAAAACAAATTGCACATTGATTTTCTCAGCTGGACAAGCATTATTA
>JBIIKG010000059.1:0-13677 GCA_044233275.1 Crocinitomicaceae bacterium
CTGATTATGAAAAAACCATTGCTTTGTATGCCAATCGCATAGAACAATACCAACAATTACCGTTGTCGTCTCCTAAAATGCTTGAATTGAGAGAAAAAAACTTCGGTTCAAAAAGTGACTTAATTATGAGTTTGCGTGCGCTCGAGAAGATTCAGAAACGCATGAGTTATCGCATGAATCTCTTGGTTGGAACGATTCTGAATATGTGTCTTGCATGGGATTTTCGCGTTATTTGTCAGTGGGAAGAATGGCGACAAAAATACCAATCACAATTGCCAGAAGTCGAGGAACACTTAACAGAAATGGAAGTTTGGATTTCAGGAGCGATTTATCATTACAATTTTCCAGAAACAACCTTTGCTCACTTTAATAAAACGGATGAAGTAGACATTAGTGGATTGGGGCATCCATTTATACTGTCTGAAAAACGCATTTTGAATGATGTAAAGTATGCTAAAAACGAACAGTTCTATATTATTACTGGTCCAAACATGGCGGGTAAAAGTACTTTCTTAAGAAGTATTGGTTGGGCCTTGATTTCGGCTAATGCTGGTTTTCCAATTATGGCAAAAAACTGTTCTATGCCACGTATGAAATTATACACCAGTATGCGAAATACAGATGATTTGAAAGAAGAAAGTTCCTATTTCTATGCGGAATTGGTGCGACTTCGATTTATTGTTGATGCAATTGAGTCGGGTGAAAAGATCTTTGTCATTTTAGACGAAATATTGAAAGGAACGAATTCGAGGGACAAAGAACTTGGTTCAGCCGGTTTGATGCGTAAATTAGCTAATCTCCATGCCCGTGGAATTATTGCTACACACGATTTGTCCTTGTGTAATTTAGCCAATGAAAACAAGGCGTTCTCTAATTATTATTTTGATTCCACGATTGATAAAGACGAATTACATTTTGATTATTTACTGCGACAAGGAACCTGTAAAAACATGAATGCATCCTTCCTTCTGCAAAAAATGAGGTTGGTTGACTGATTTCATTTTTTGCGCATACACTATTTTTACATAGATTTACGTTATTGAAACGATGATTAAATTAATTACATGTTGGCTTATAATCTTAATTGGTTTTTCAACTGCAGCGCAGCAGATTGAGCCGAAGCATACATTTAATATTGAATTGGGTTTGCCAAATGGAATGGTGAACAAACCGTTTAAGGATTATATGCAAGGCCTTGTCAATATTGCACCTTATTATCAATTCACCTTGAAAAATTCCTTGTCCTTTGGCGCTGGAATTCGCTATAGTTATTTTGGTGTAAATCAATTCAGAGTGCCCTTAAAAACCCTTGGTGGAATGCACAGTGGTGGGTTTTTTGTAAAAATAGGCCGAGAAAAATTCCATACAGATCGATTTGCAACGGATATGGGGGTTAAAATTGGCTACAATCAACATTATTTCATGACGAACAGAAACGACTCGCTGGGACAGAATCCATTTGTGGTTAGTGCCATATCGATTGAACCTACGATTAAATTTTCGCTAGTTGCAGATGAACAGGTTTCATACAATCTTTTCGTTTCTTATGCTTTTCAAGGCTATGCTTTTAAACCCAATATGCTTGGGTTGGAAACAGATGGAGGTTACGATACGAAAGAATTTAGTCGACCTACTTCTATGCTAATCATTGGATTCGGATTTAGCTATTATTTTAAAGATAAAGGCTAAATCGTAATGAATCTATCCTTTCGTGAAATTCGTTTAGAAGACAATGCTCAAATTGCCAAGGTAATTCGCACAGCATTGGAGGAATATGGAGTTGCACATCCAGGTACAGTTTATACAGATCCAACAACAGATGATTTATTTTCCTTATTCCAACAAGACCGAAGTATTTATTTTATTGCTGAATTGAATGCTGAATTGATTGGTGGTTGTGGGGTTTTTCCGACGATTGGATTACCGAACGATTGCGCTGAAATTGTAAAATTGTACATCAAGAAAGAGGCGAGGGGCTTGCACATTGGTTTTCAGTTATTAGAGAAGTGTGCAAATGCAGCGCAAGAAATGGGGTATCAATCATTGTACTTAGAAACCTTACCAGAATTGGATAAAGCAGTTTCACTTTACGAAAGATGTGGATATACAAAATTAGAAAAACCGTTAGGGGAATCAGGACATTTTGCTTGTTCAATATGGATGCTTAAAGAACTTTAGTTTTTACGCCACCATTTTTTCTTCTTCGTTTCTGATGAAGAGAATCCGCCTCCGCCCATATCCAAAGAAAAGTTTAACGGTAAACGCATTTTAGTTCGTGTTTTATATCCATCAAATTCACCAGGTATCCAATTAGGCATAGCAGCAATAAGTCGTTTAACTTCTTGGTCAATTGACTCACTAACACCTCTTTCTATGCGCACCGTTGAAACGGATCCATCTTTTTCGATAATGAAACTTACGTAAACCCTACCTTGTTCATTTAGTTCAATTGCCTCCTGAGGATAAACTAAATTTTGTTGAATCCAGCGTTGCATCGAATCAGCACCTCCATAATATGTCGCCTCAACATCAAATGCAAAATGAGTTGTGTCTTGTTGTGATTCTGTATAGCAGTTTCCTGATACTAATTTACCATTTAAGTAGAAATCTTTTCGTCTATAAAGTCCTGATTGGTAGAATGAATAAAGTGAATCCATGAGTTCATTGCGTAAATAAGCTCCTTTTATTTTTACAATCCCATTCGAATGGTAATGAATGAAAGAACCATTTAGCTCACCGAATTCATAATGATAAAGCGATGAAAGTGCACCATTTTCATCGTATCGTTTGTTTTGACCGTGGCGTTTCAATTCATAGAGTGAAGCATATTCAGCATAGGAGATAATTGTGCCATTTGTATCGAAGGTAGAAACTTTGCCGCGATCAGATATGGTGTTCTCGCGCTCAGTTACTTTGTAATATGCAGCTGTGACACTATCAGTTAAAATCCAGTTAGAATCAAAGAATTCTTTTTTGATTAATTCTTGTCCAACTAACTTGGTTGAAAGAATAAATGAGAATAGAATGAAAAAAGAAATCCGCATAAGCTTAACATCAATTCATAAAGGCATACATCAATATGTTTGCTCCCATTTGAAGGGCTTCTTTGCGTTTTTCAGGAGAGTCATTATGCACTTGAGCATCTTCCCAACCATCGCCTAGATCTGTTTCAGTGGTGTACAAACACACGAGTCTTCCGTCAATGATAATGCCAAAAGCTTGTGGACGTTTACCATCGTGCTCATGAATCTTTGGTAAACCATTGAATTTGTATTTCTGATTGAAAACTGGATGGTCAAATGGTAATTCAGCTAGAGCGATATTTGGAAAAATCTTTTGCAGTTCCACACGAATGAATTCATCCATTCCGTAATTATCATCAATATGCAAAAATCCACCTGCTGTCATATAGTTTCTCAAATTCTCCGTCTCAGCAGCTGAAAACACTACGTTTCCATGACCAGTCATGTGAATAAAAGGATACAAATAGATGTCCTTACTTCCTGCGTCAACATAAGGAACTTCCTTAGAAATGGCAGTGCCTAAATTTTGATTGCAAAAATTAATCAGGTTCGGTAAGGATGTCGGATTTGCATAATAATCACCACCACCATTGTATTTCAATACTGCTAATTGATAAGTTCCTTGCGAGAATCCAATTCCCACAAAAACCACCATAAAAATCAATAAACTTAATCCTCTCATATATCTATTTTCTAATGCCTCTATCTAATCCCGATCTTTAATCTCTATCCTCTCAGTGCACTCTGTGATTCTCAATTTCTCGGTGTTAAAATAAACACATAGGACATACAGTCCTTCCTCATCGTACACTCCCCAAAGTACACCTAGATCGACAAGTCGATTTTCTAAGGTCATCTTAGCTTCTAATCTCTAGTTTCTAGTATCTAGTCTCCAACCTCCCGCTCTAACTTCTAGCTTCTAATCTCTAGTTTCTAGTCTCTAACCTCTAAGTCTAACATCTAACCTCCAGCCAAAGCTTGCATACATGCATACAACCCAGCTGTCTCCGTTCGTAAGCGATTTTTCCCTAAGTCAATTGCTCGGTAGCCATTTTTGTTGGCAAATTCTACTTCTTCCAATGTAAAATCACCTTCTGGTCCGATTAAAATAGCACAATTATTCGACTTGAACAAGTTTGAAATTGTTCCCTTTTCATCTTCATAGCAATGGGCTATGAGTCCGTTAGGGTGACTTTGAACAAAATTATTTACAGGAGTCAACTCGTTTAAGACGGGCAAGTACAAGCGTTTCGATTGTTTCATTGCAGCGACAAGTATTTTTTCTAATCGATCTGTTTTGATAACTTTTCGTTCGTTATTCTTGCAAAGAAGTAGGGTGATTTCAGTAATTCCAAGTTCGGTTGCTTTTTCCACAAACCATTCAATTCGATCCATATTTTTAGTTGGAGCGATTGCAATATGAATGTTCTTTTCACTCGGTTCTTCTGATGTACAACTCAAAATTTTCACTTGACATTTGCGTGCATGTGGTTCGGTAATTTCTGTAGTGAAATAATCACCTTTACCGTTCACAATGGCAATTTTATCGCCTCCTTTTAAACGTAAAACTTTACAAGCATGTCCTGATTCTTCCTCGTTTAACGTGAAATCTGTATCTTCTTTTGAAATCGTTGAATCGTAAAATAGTCGCATCAGTGTAATAATCTATAAACCATTTCTTGCATCAATTCACCTGAGGTAAAGGAGCTGTTTCCAAGTCCTTTAGCGCGTAAATCAAATTCTTGCAAAATGGCAATGTTAATGGCTATTTTCTTGGGGTCGTATAATCTAGAGGCACTTAATAATTCACCCGCCACATAAGGATGAACTTTCAACGCACCAGCGACCGCTTCTTTTGATTTATTAGGTAAGAAATGGATTCTCATTAATTGTCCAAAATATTTAAACACCAAGGGAATAACGGCATTAATATCAGCTGCTTTTGGGTTGTGACTGAAATAATTGACAATTTTGAATGCTTTTGTAACGTCCCTTTTATTGAAAGCATTTGTTAATTCGAAGGTGTTGTAATCCTTGGAAATTCCAATGTTTTCTTCAATATGAATTTCATTAATTGAAGTTCCTTTTTCCAGTAAAATGGACAATTTATCTAATTCATTGACAATTTTCCCAAGGTCATTTCCCAAAAACTCGATAAGTAGCATACATGCTTTACCCGTAATTTTAAATCCAACTGATGAAACGTATGTTTGAATCCAATCCCCCAATAAATACTCTTTGACTTTCTCGGATTTGAATAGAAGTCCGCTTGATGCAGCTGCTTTCAAGGCTTTTTTACGCGCATCATAGTTTTCGTATTTGTAAGCAATAACGAAAACTGTTGTGTCCAACGGATTAGAAAGATAGGTGTCTAATTTTTCAAGATCTTTGAAATCTTGGGCTTCTTTTAAAACCACCAATCTTCGTTCAGCCATCATTGGATAGCTCTTCAATTCAGAGATAAGATTCAATAGCTCCGTATCTTTTCCATATAAAATGGTCTGGTTAAAATCACGTTCACTATCATCCAACGCATTTTTAATGACAGCATCGGTAATTTCATCAATGTAAAAAGGTTCTTCTCCATGAAGAAAATATATCTTCTCGAATTTCTTTTCCTTAATGTTTTTTATGACCAGTTTGTAATCCATTCTTTATTGGTGTTTTTCCCAAATTTGAACTAATTCAACCAAGGTATCAACGGCCTTTTGCATATCTTGGATACTTACATATTCATGTCGCGAATGAATTGCCATTTCACCTGTAAAGATATTTGGACAAGGTAATCCCATGAACGATAAGCGAGAACCATCCGTTCCACCACGAATGATTGACTGTTTAGGCGTAATTCCTGCATTTTTCATCGCTTGTACAGCGTATTCTGTGACAAAAGGTACAGAACGAAGTACTTCTTTCATGTTGCGATATTGCTCTGTTACCTCAAAATCGTAAGGTATATTGTATTGTTCCACAATCATTTTAACCAATGATTCTAGGCGATTTTCATATTCTACTAATTTTTCAGTGATGTGATCACGAATAATAAATTGAACACTTGCTTTTTCCAATCCACCTTCAATTGCTAAAGGATGCACAAAACCTTCTCTGTCCGAAGTAGTCTCGGGTGACCATTTATCGCGAGGTAATGCTGCAACCAATTCAGAAGCAACTTTAATTGCATTGACCATTTTTCCTTTAGCATAACCTGGATGTGCACTGATTCCATGAATAGTAATTTTCACGGCATCAGCAGAAAATGTTTCATCTTCAATATCACCAAGTGGACCACCATCCAACGTATAACCGTAATCAGCATTTAATTTTGCCATATCCAATTGTTCAACTCCCCGACCAACTTCTTCATCTGGTGTGAATAAAATTCGAATGGGTCCATGAAGAATCGAAGGATTTGACATGATATATTGTGCAAAATCCATGATTATGGCCACACCAGCTTTATCATCTGCACCTAAGAGTGTTAAACCACTTGCGGTAATAATATCGTCACCAATTTTTGACTTTAAATAGGGATGTCTTTCAATTGTGATTATCTGATTTGTATCATCTGGTAAGGTGATTGGAGCACCATCATACTTGCGGTGAACGATTGGTTTTACATTAGTGCCACTGCAATCTGGAGCGGTGTCCATATGTGAGCAAAAACAAATTGTAGGTAAATTTGGATTCGTAGAATTGGATGGAATTGTTGCAAAAACATACCCCCATTGGTCCATTTCAACTTCTTCTAGTCCCAAAGCACTTAACTCGTCAAATAAAACTTTTCCCAGATTTTTTTGCTTTTCTGAGGAAGGAAAGGACGTTGAATTAGGATCTGCTGTTGTATCAATTTGAACATAGCGCGTAAAACGCTCTTCTACTGAATAGTTGTATGAACTCATAAAATTTGTTTGGATTCAAAGATAAGAATTTGTTGCTGACAGTCCTTTATTTTGAGCCTTAGCTTTCATGATTGTTGATAAAATTTCATTTCAACTCAAAACCCGAATAAAATTGATGCTCAACAAAAAAGGCTGCACAAGAATGTGCAGCCTTTTTTGTGTCAATTTAAAATTGAATTAAACTAATTCGTTTGCTGAAAAATGAAATTTTCCTTCGATTTCTGCATTTTCATCGGAATCAGAACCGTGACAAGCATTGCGACCTTTTGATTCAGCATAATATTTACGGATAGTACCCTCAGCTGCTTCAGCTGGATCAGTAGCTCCAATTAGTGCACGGAAATCAGCAACAGCATTTTCTTTCTCAAGAATTGCAGCAACGATTGGTCCAGATGTCATGTATTCAACTAGTTCACCATAAAATGGACGTTCTGAATGTACAGCATAAAATTCTTTTGCTTGCGCTTCAGTTAAACGCGTTAATTTCATTGCTTTAATCTCAAACCCAGCTGCGATAATCATGTCTAGGATTTTACCTGTGTAACCATTTTCGATTGCATCAGGCTTCAACATTGTAAATGTTCTGTTAGTTGCCATTGTGTTTTTTCTATAAATTCGGGTGCAAAGATAATGTAGAATTATGAATTATGAGCTATCAATTCGGGATTTAGGATTTAGAATTCCAAATCCCGAATTCTAAATTCCGAATCCTCTATTGAAGTAAATCGAAGGAAGTTGTTATCTTTGATTTTCAAAGGCGAAAAAGATATAAATGGAAGCATTAGAAAAATTTTTCACAGATATTCATCCTGTTTTAGCAGCCTTAATTGCAACGACTTTTACTTGGTTATTAACTGCTGCTGGTGCAGCCTTGGTTTTTTTCTTTAAGAAAATGCACCGTGGACTTCTCGATGGCATGTTAGGTTTTACAGGTGGAGTAATGGTGGCTGCCAGTTTTTGGTCGCTCTTGAATCCAGCCATAGAAATGTCAGAAAAGTCATTCCCATCTGCGCCTTGGTTTCCTGCGGCACTAGGCTTTTTGCTTGGCGCACTTTTTTTGTATTTCTTAGATAAAAAACTTCCGCATTTACATATAAATTTTAAAGATGAGGAAAAGGAAGGGGTAAAAACACAATTACACAAAACAACCTTATTGGTTCTTGCAATTACCTTACATAATATCCCAGAAGGATTAGCAGTTGGAGTCCTATTTGGCGCTGCAGCCACAGGAATGGATGGTGCAACAATTACCGGGGCAATCGCTTTAGCTATTGGTATAGGAATTCAAAATTTCCCAGAAGGATTTGCAGTTGCAATGCCGCTGAGAAGGGCAGGAGCTAGCCGATGGAAAAGTTTTTGGTACGGACAAATGTCGGCCATTGTTGAACCAATTGCAGGTGTAATTGGTGCCGTTGCTGTTATTTATTTACAACCTATTTTGCCATTTGCCCTAGCGTTTGCAGCGGGTGCAATGATTTTTGTAGTGGTGGAGGAGGTAATTCCAGAAACCCAACGAGACAAATATACAGACGTTGCGGTACTTGGATTTATAGGCGGATTTTTAGTTATGATGATTTTAGATGTGGCCCTGGGTTAAAATTTTAACAATTTTTTAATGTATTAAATTGTTGTTCAAATAAAAATAGACATACCTTTGCCTCAACAAAACGAAATTTCATAGTTGTAGTTTTGGGTTTTATAGTTTTAGCAAGGTTTAGCGGAAAGAGGAACAAGTTTTAATGAATTTGTTCCTCTTTTTGTTTTCTGTAGAATTATTTTTATTTTCACATTCAACTACAACCAAAACAGCAATGAAATCTCTTTTACCTATTTTATTTTCTACGCTTTTATCATTTGGATTATTCTCTCAAAGTCAAGGTATTGCTTATCCAGCCGTTGGTAAAGGTGTAGCCACAACTTTTGTAACGGATTACCATAGCTTGGGTATCAACTCATCTGCTCTGGGCTGGGGGACTGGATACCAAGGCAAAAGATTTACAATGGGGTCGTCGGAATTCGGTTTTGGACTTTATTCTGATTCGCTTTCATCGGATAAATTAAAAAAATTGTATAAGGCCGTTCGATCTGAGATTTCAGGAAATGATACCGACACAGTAAATTGGGCGGAACAACAAGAAGCTGCTGCTGAATATGCCAGTGCAGGGATTTCAATGTTTGTCAACTACAATTGGGGTGGTTTTGCTTTTCAAAATGAAAAATTTGGTGGAATAGCTTTTAATATTCGTGAAAATTATCAATGGTATTCAAAATTCAACAATGAATTAACGGATATCATTTTTAGAGGAAAATTAGCAACGTATTTTGATTCATTGACAATTGTGGTAGCGGGTGATACTTCGGTAATTGCTAATTCTGAAAACTTATCTCAAGATACCTTGAGCAGTGTTATACTTGGATCCATTTCTGTTCCTTTAAACCTTTCTCAACTTACGAATGGTTCGGAAATCAGAGCTGTATGGAATCGCTCATATAACTTTGGATATGGACGTAAAATTTTCGGTAAAGATTCTGTTTTCGTTGTTTATGGTGGAATCGGTGGTCGTTTCATTCAGTCAATGGCTATGTTTAATATGGAATCGACTGACGATGGTTTATTTATGTACTCTTCTGTGACTCCTAATTTTAATATAGATTATGGAAGTATAGCCAGTCTGAATCCGTCCAATTTCACTGAACGAGGAAGTTTTTTACCTAAAATCGTTGGTAGTGGATATGGTATCGATTTGTCTGCAAGTGTAATTCTATTAAATAAGATTAAAGTCGCAGCCGCAGTGAATAACATTGGGCAAGTTACCTACAATAGAAATGTTTATAGAGTAAATGATACCTTGTTAACCAATGTTTCAATCAATGGACTTTCTGATTATAACGTAACACAAGCAGTCAACCAAATGCTCAATTCAGGTGGAATCTTATCACTCCAAGGTCAAGAAAAATATGTTTTAAGAAATGCAGCTGATTTTAGATTCGGTACGAGCATAGAATTTGGGAAAGTACTTTCGTTAGGATTTGACATAGTGGCACCATTGAATAATGATAATCCAGGAAGTATCGCTAATCCAGTTTATTCATTCGGGGGTGAAGTTCGCCCTGTTAAATGGTTGGCTTTAAGTGTTGGTTACTTTGGAGGTGGAATTTACAAGAACAACATTCCAGTTGGTATCAATTTTATCTTGAAAGATGGGGCTTACGAATGTGGAATTTCTTCTTACGATGCCTTAACGTTCTTCACAAAGAATTCAAATAGCGTTTCTGCTGCCTTTGGATTTGCGCGTTTCAGATTCTAATCTAGAACTAGTAACATTTCTCGAATTTCACTTAGTATAAGAGCCGTGGCTCCCCATACTTTCTTGTCGGCTAAGTCGAAATAGGGAATGTTTTTATAAATTGTTCCATCTGGAAGGTGAATTTCCATGGATGAAATAAGCTCCTCTTTTTTGAGATCAAAGATCGGGAAAGTGAGAATTTCAGCGACTTCTCGTTTGTCTGGAATCAATTCAGGCAATTCTTCGTGAAAATAGACGAAGGGCTTAACAAGAAATTGACTCACTGGAATATACACTTCGGTTAACTCACCGAGTAAAATTCCTTTTTCAACGGGAATTCCAACTTCTTCAAAACATTCTCTTCGAGCCGTTTCTTCTAAGTCTAAATCTGATTCATCTCTTTTACCTCCGGGAAAACTAACTTGTCCACTGTGTTTCCCATCGTATTCTGGACGCTGTGTCAATAAACATTCAATTTGGTTGCCGTTTTTGTAAAGTACAACGGCAACTGCTGACTCACGTATGACAACATTAGACTTGAGGGCACTATTCAAAGTTTGTCGATGAGCAGGAGCCATTTTTAAATGGGCACTTTCGCCAGGAAGATGTAAGAGGATTTCTTTTTTGAACTGCTGAATAAATTCAAGAGAATTCATTATTTTTCAATTGACTGAAGAATGGTGTTGAAATCATCATAGAAATAACCCATGTGATCTTTTGGACCGATTAATTGAAAAACGTGAAACTGTTTATCGATTTCTACTGTTGCAATCATGTACGTGGAAAGTTTGTCATCCAAGCTCGATCCACCTTCAATTACCTGAATATAACCATTAAATCCAATTTTCTTTGGCAAAGGCTTTCGGGTCGATAATAAGCGTTCCTCAAGTGATTTTAATCGTCGGTTGATGTAGTTTTCATGCACAAGATCTAAAGGCTTTTTACCTCGACCTTCGATGAATTCCATGGCAGCAACATCCAAATCAGTAAATGTTTCGATGCAAAAACGAACATTCATATCCATGATTTCTTTGTTGTAGGCACCATCCGGTTTTAACAAGAAATAATCGTCGTAAGCGTCTTTGAATAAAGCTGAAATTTGAAAATTAATGCCTTTGTGATTCCTTTTTTCCAAATTCGGAAAATCCATCTTATTGGCAAAAACACTAGGCAACGATTGTCTGTTCGACGTCGGACAAGCAGTCATCAAAAATACCAATGGCGCAAAAAGAAGTAATCTCCACGTTTTCATCTCAACGAATGTAAATAATTTCCACCAAATCGCTTACAATTTAAATGAATTCATCACTCATAATTTATAATTCATAATTCTCCATTACATTTGTATCACTTTTTATTTAAAACAACATAGCATGCAACTGTGGAACACATTAAATAAAGAGGATTTGGTGGCTAATTTGAGAGAAAAGGGATTTTCGTTTGTGACGATTTCTTTTTACCAATATGCCAAAATTCCCAATCCTCGTTTATTCAGAGATCACCTTTTTCAAATGTGGTCAAAATTGGATGTAGTCGGAAGAACCTACGTCGCAACTGAAGGGATTAACGCGCAAATTGCTGTCCCGGTGAACAACCTCGATCAATTCAGAGAAGAACTATATCAAATTGAATTCTTAAACGGTATTCGATTGAATTATTCAGTTGATGATTCAGAAGCAGAATTTCCATTCTTGAAGTTAAAAATCAAGGTACGCGATAAAATTTTGGCAGATGGGCTAAACGATCAGACCTTCGATGTTCGTAACAAAGGAAAGCATTTAACACCTCAAGAATTCAACGAGTTGACGGATAAACCGGATACGATTTTAATAGATTTCCGAAACCATTATGAATGGGAAGTTGGTCATTTTAAAGGGGCAATTTTACCCGACGTTGATACCTTTCGTGAGTCGCTTCCTTTTATTGAAGACACTTATCTGAAAGGCAATGAGGACAAAAATATTGTCATGTATTGTACCGGAGGAATTCGCTGTGAAAAAGCTTCTGCTTGGTTCAAACATCGTGGATTTAACAATGTACACCAATTGGAAGGTGGAATTATCAAGTATGCGAATGAAATCCGTAATCAGGGATTAGAAAATAAGTTCATTGGAAAGAATTTTGTTTTTGATGAGCGCAGAGGTGAACGCGTTACAGAAGATATTATTTCTCTTTGTCACCAATGTGGTGAACCTGCTGACGTGCATACCAATTGTGTGAATGATGCTTGCCATTTACTCTTTATCCAATGCGATTCGTGCAAAGCGAAAATGGAAAATTGTTGTTCTGATGAATGTTTGCACACCATTCATTTGCCAGAGGAAGAACAAAAGGCGTTGCGCAAAGGAAAAGAGGCATCCAATAAAATTTTCAAAAAAGGTCGTTCAGAAAAGCTAAAATTTAAAGTTCAGAAGGAAAAACCCGTATCTTTATTCGAAATAATAAACACCAAAAGCAAGTGATAGCAGCTATTAATTGGGATGTCAGCTCAGAGTTGATTGATGGATACAAAACACCAAATTTGTACGGAATTTTATTTGTTACAGGATTGATCCTTGGATATTTTGTGACAAAAAGAATCTATAAAAAAGAAGGTATGGATGATAAATCACTTGATAATTTGGTGATTTTCATGGTGCTTGCTACCATTATTGGTGCGCGTTTGGGACATGTTATTTTCTACGGTCCACATTTCGATAGTTTCGATTCAGAAGGCATCTTATTAGAACGCGGTTATTTTTCGCATCCCTTGGATATTTTTAAAGTATGGGAAGGTGGTTTAGCGAGTCATGGCGCGGCAATTGCGATTCTATTGGCCTTGTTCTATTATTCTAAAAAGGTAATTCACAAACCGTTTTTGTGGATTTTAGATCGAATTTCAGCACCAATTGCTATCGGTGATACCTTTATTCGTTTAGGGAATTTGGTCAATCACGAAATGGTGGGAGTTGAAACTGATGTTCCTTGGGGATTCCGTTTCTTACACCACGATTGCTTGTATCCGTATGTTTGTTCGTGGGAAGCAATTCCAGTTCGACATCCAGCTCAATTGTATGAAGCAATTTGTTATTTCATCGCTTTCGCTGTGTTGATGTTCTTATTCTGGAAAAAAGAACTTTGGAAAAAACAAGGTGTCATTTTCGGTGCATTTTTAATCTTTATTTTCGGTGCGCGAATTATAGTTGAGTTCTTCAAACTAGGTCAATCTGAATTGGATGACTCAATTGCTTCAATGTCTGGTTTAAATACAGGTCAGTGGTTGAGCGTTCCTTTGGTGTTGACTGGAATCTATTTGATTTTTAAAGGACTGAAGAAAGGCGATAGTAAGCAGGCACAGATATAGATAATGAGCCGACCGAGTGTTCGCTGTGGCGGACGTATCGAGGGTGGCAGTAGATGTCACGTCCTGAAAAAAAGTAGACACATTTAACACAGTGTTTATGAAAAGAAAAACAATTATTCGTTACA
>JBIIKG010000060.1:0-13531 GCA_044233275.1 Crocinitomicaceae bacterium
GCCATAGGAAGCATCATCAATGCAGTTGCTGTATTGGAAATCCACATACTGAGTAAACCTGTACTGAACAAGAATCCCAAAAGGATCCGTGGTTTTGAATTTCCAACAACTTTTAATATTCCTTTGGCTATCTGCTGGTGAACATTCCATTTTTCAAGTCCCAGCGCCAAGAGAAATCCACCGAAAAACAAGTAAACATTAGAATCTCCATACGAAGTGGCTAAATCACCTTTCTCCAAAACGCCAAGTGGTATGGCGAAAATGAGTGGAAAAAGTGCAGTAATGTATATGGGAATTACTTCAAACACCCAAAAATAAATCATCAATCCGCCTAAGGCAATTGAATTCCAAAAAATATCCTTTCCACCAGTTATAGCGATTGTGGAAACAAAGAAGAGCAATCCAATTGCGAGAATTATATTTTTCATAGTGAGGTGGAAATTAACAAAAAAAGCGAACATTTCTGCTCGCTTTTACTATTTTAAGAAAACCTTGTTCTTAGTTTAATGCATTCAAACGATTGATATAATCAACTGCAGCTTTTTCCAAACTCTCACGAATTGTGCGGAAATCTGCTTTGGATTTTGCTGCGTTTATTTTGCTCAAAATTTCTTCTTGAAAATCTGCAGCACTGTCAATAATTGCTTCTGCTGCTTCAGTTTTTGATCCATCGTTAATCAAAAACATGAAACATTCGTCAACGATGTCAAACACCATATTGTTAACGTCACGTTTGATTGTTCTTTTACTTGCCATTCTTTAATTTTTTGTAAAAGTACGGAAAGTATTTTAATTAGAGAAGAGAGAGCCGAGAACCGAGAGCTGAGAGCTGAGAGTTTTTTACCACTGAGAAACTGTCTGCACAGAGGAAGAGCAAATGGAACACTTCTATTTCCTAAAAAAACTTATCTTCGTTGAAACAACCATACTACAATGAAAAAAATCATTCAGCTTATTTTTATCGTTTTTGTTTCGAGTCAAGCCCTTGCGCAACAATGGATTGATGAGACATACGAATATGACAGTATCATGAATTTGGAATATGGTACTGCTGAGAACTTCCTTGGCTACCCTGTTGCATTGCACATGGATTTATATTTACCTATTTGTGAAAGCGCTTCTGGTGATTCAAAAACGCCTTTGGCAATATTTATTCATGGAGGTTCTTTTCTGGCAGGTGATAAAGGAGAAACGACCATAACAGACTTAGCAAAAAGTTTCGCAAAAAGAGGTTATGCCGCTGCTTCAATCAATTATAGAATGGGATTTGTGAATGATGATGCTTTAAATCAATGTAATTTTCCGAATTATTCGTGTTTTTTCGCAGCTGATTCAGCTGAATGGTACCGTGCGTATTACAGAGCAGTACAAGATGGAAAAGGTGCTTTGCGCTTTTTAGTGAATCATGCGACAGAATACCAAATTGATCCTAACAATATTTTCGTTTCTGGTGAAAGTGCAGGAGCGTTCATCGCTATGGGTGTTGGATTTTTGGATGTTGCTTCTGAAAAATTCACTCAAGCTTATGAATTAAATAGTGTTTTAACTCCTAATTTTAACACGCTGTCTTGTCCACACAACCTGAATCAAACCTTCCCAAATGCTACCATTCTGCGTCCCGATTTAGGTAGTATTGACGGAACCATTGAACCTACCACTGTTCCTTTTACGATTAAGGCCGTTGGGAATTATTACGGTGGAATGATCTCCGATTTATTAGCCTTGCATGATGTTTCGAAGCCTAAACCTCAACTTTATCAATTTCACCAGCCCTGTGATTTAATTGTACCTTTTGAAACGGGACGTGTTTATGCCGGACAAAATTGGTGTTTTACAAACGGTTATGGCTGCAGTGCAATTGCCAACTCAGCAATGGTTTATGGTAGTAAACGCATCAGCGATTGGAACACGAACAATGCCTATGGTTATGCCATTCAAGACAATTTCACAACGATTCCTTTCCCTTATGAATACATTGGTTTTCAACCTAAGAATTGCTATGATCAAGTAGTTAATGGTAATGGATGTCATGCATACGACAATTACGGCAACCGTAAAAATCAATTGATTTCCTTTTTTGCTCCCATTGTTTCCACTACTCCAATTTGCACTCCTGGTTTAATTGGTTCTGAAGAATTAAGCAACTTAATGGAACAATTCACGGCGTATCCGAATCCTTTTACCGAACAATTAACGATTGAAAGTCCAGTTGATGCTTCTTATTCACTCACCGATCTTTTCGGTAGAACTATCCAACAAGGTAAAATCGTGAAAGGTTCTAATACCTTACATTTTGAAGAGGCTTCAAGCGCTAACTTCAGTGATGGTGTTTATTTCTTGCGCATCGCAACAGAAAACGAGCAAGCAGTACAGCGTGTTGTGAGGAAATAAGGAGAACCGAGAGCAGAGAGCAGAGATTCGAGCAGCTAATGAGGTCGTCGAGCATCCATGAGGTCGTCGAGTAGCCTGTCCCGATTTTTTCGGGAGAGCCGAGACGCCGAATGACTCCACTCTAACCGCTCCGTAGACTCTGTGACACTCCATTTCTCTGTGTTGAAAAAAACACCTATGTGAACTATGTGTTTAAATTTATAATATATCTTTAAAAACCATGAAACACATCGAAGTAGTAGCCGCCATTATCATTCACGACAGCAAAATACTGTGTGTGCAGCGCGGACCTGCCAAATACGATTACATTTCTCACAAATGGGAATTTCCGGGCGGGAAAGTAGAAGAAGGTGAAACGAAAATTACCGCTATCAAGCGCGAGATTCAGGAAGAATTGAACATGGACATCAAAGTCGATGCTTTTTTCACTACTGTGAACCACACCTACACCGATTTTCAATTGACGATGCACAGTTTTCTATGCTCTTGCGACACCGCCGAACTCACCCTCACCGAACATAGCGACTTTAAATGGTTGTCCAAAGACGAATTGAAGGGCTTGGATTGGGCAGGAGCGGATGTGGAGATTGTGGAGAGAATAATTATTTAGAAAGAAATCTTTTATTTTTCACCCCACAAAAAAAGCCGCAGGATTCTCCCACGGCTTTTCAACTTTATACTTCAACAGCTTATTGCGCTGCTTCTTCTTTCTTTTCTGGTCTTGGAAGTAAAACTCGACGAGATAATTTCCATTTCTTCGTTTTTGGATCTTTTCCAACTACTTTGAATTTCAATACATCGCCTTCTTTACAAACGTCTTCCATTTTCGCAACTTTCTCCCAAGAGAATTCTGAGATGTGGATCAAACCATCTGTTCCTGGCATAATTTCCACGAAACAACCGAAATCTTTTACTGATTTCACTTTTCCTTCGTACTCAGCATTCTCTTCCACTTGTGGTGGGAATGCAATTTGACGAATTCTACGTGTCGCTTCATTCATATCGTCCGCATTGTTCGACATAATTTGTACACGTCCTTGTCCACCTTCCAATTCTTCAATCGTAATTGTCGTATTGGTTTCTTTTTGCATTGCTTGAATGATTTTTCCTCCAGGTCCGATGATTGCACCAATCATTTCATTCGGCACGTTGAATGCTTCGATTCTTGGTGTTTGCGGTTTGAAGTCAGCATTTGGCTTAGCAATCGTTTCAATGATCTTGTTTAAGATATGTAAACGTCCTGCTCTCGCCTGCTCTAATGCTTGAATCAATACTTCGTATGGTAAACCATCTACTTTGATGTCCATTTGACAAGCTGTGATACCTTTTGATGTACCAGTCACTTTAAAGTCCATGTCACCCAAGTGATCTTCATCACCTAAGATATCAGACAATACAGCAAATTTACCGTCATCAGCCACTAAGCCCATCGCGATACCTGAAACTGGCGCTTTAATTTGCACACCACCATCCATTAACGCCAATGTTCCAGCACAAACTGTTGCCATTGAAGATGAACCGTTTGATTCAAGGATATCTGATACTAAACGAATTGTATATGCATTATCTTCTGGTAAAACTGGCTTCAAGGCTCTTAATGCCAAGTTACCGTGACCAATCTCACGACGAGAAGTTCCACGCAATGGCTTCGCTTCACCTGTTGAGAATGGAGGGAAGTTATAATGCAACATGAATTTCTCTGTTCCTTTGAAGGTAACACCATCGATCATTTGCTCATCCATTTTACCACCTAATGTAAGTGTTGTCAATGATTGCGTTTCACCACGTGTAAAGACAGCTGAACCGTGAACCATTGGTAAATAATCAACTTCTGCCCAAATTGGACGAATTTCGTCAAACTTACGTCCATCTAGACGTTTGTTCTCGTGCAACATCACCCAACGAACTGCTTTCTTTTTCACTTCTGAGAAGTAAACTGAAATAAATCCGCTCACTGAAGCTAATTCTTCTTCAGAATATGAAGCTTTCACTTCTGATTTGATTGCGTCGAACAATTCTGTTCTCTTTGCTTTATTTGCTAGGCCCATGCGAGCAACGTCCTTACATTTTTCCATTGCAAGTTCGTATACTTTCGCTTTTACCTCATCGTTGTGTGTTTCATGAGAGTAAACTCTTTTAGGGTTCGCAGTAGCGATTGAAGCGCCTAAATCTAATTGGAATTGACATTGCTCGATGATCGCAGTATGAGCAATTTTAATTGCCTCAACCATTTCTAATTCAGAGATTTCTTTGAACTCTCCTTCGATCATGTTCACATCTTTCATCGTTCCTGCTACCATCATATCGATGTCAGCCGACTTCATTTGCTCCATTGTTGGATTAACAACCCATTCGCCGTTAATTCTTCCAACACGTACTTCAGACATTGGTCCGTTGAACGGAATATCTGATACTGCGATTGCAGCTGACGCCGCTAAACCACATAATACGTCTGGATTATTAACTCCATCATACGATAACAACTGAATCATCAATTGTACTTCAGCGTGATAATCGTCTGGGAATAATGGACGAAGTGCTCTATCCACTAAACGCATAACTAAAATTTCGCTTTCAGAAGGACGTGCTTCACGACGGAAGAATCCACCTGGAAAACGACCTGCAGCTGAGTACTTTTCGCGGTAATCAACTGTTAAGGGAAGGAAATCTACTCCTTCTTTTGCTTCTGGAGCAGCCACTACTGTTGCTAACAACATTGTGTCCCCCATTCTTACTACAACAGACCCATCTGCCTGTTTTGCCAATTTTCCTGTCTCAACCGAAATTTCTTTTCCGCCTGTGATGATTGACTTTCTTGTTCCTATATTCATACTTGTCTATTACAATTTATAATTGGACTTTATGACTTCATGACCTTAAGATTTTATGACTAGTTTTATTTAAAACCCTATTGTCTTATTATCCTTTCGTCCTGATATCCTTCAGTCCTTCCGTCCTATTTTTCAATCTCTGTTCTCATTTTTCGAATAAAACCACCAATCTTGTTCTGAAGAACTGTCAATTCTTGAATTAAACTATCTGTATCAACATTAAATAAATCATTAATTAGAATTAATTGTGTTTCCAGTTCGTAAGATGATGAAATCGCTATTTCCAGAAATCGAACGAATTCTTTATTTGTTGTTCTTCCAGAACCTTCAGCAATATTAGAAGGAATTGAAACAGAACATCTATTAATTTGTGAAACCATGCCGAATCGTTCATCTGCAGGTAAAACACTCGATAAAGAATAAATTTTCCGAACAAAACTCATAGAATCTTGCCATATAATTAATTCTCTAAAATTGTGTTTCTTCATCAACTATTCTATTTGTTATACTGGTTTAATCCTCCTAAAGTCCTTATATCCTCAAGTCCTAAACTCAAATTTTTTAATAAAAAAGGGACAGTCGAAAAAAATTCGAATGCCCCCTCCAATAAAATTTGTACTTGTTAAAAAACAGTGTTTTAATTAAATCGCCAAGATTGAGGCGCATGAACAATCGAAAAAACGGAGTTAACAAATGTTAATGAGTATTTTTCGATTGAAATGCAACGCTGAGATTGTCGATTTAAAAAAACGCTTAACGACGTAAGCCTAATTCCTTAACGATAGCACGGTATCTTTCGATATCTACTTTCTTTAAATAATCAAGTAAACTTCTTCTTTTACCAACTAACAACTGCAATGAACGCTGCGTTCCGTAATCTTTACGGTTCTTTTTCAAATGCTCAGTTAAGTGAGCAATACGAAATGTGAACAATGCGATTTGACCTTCTGAAGAACCAGTGTTCGTCTCAGCACCACCGTGCTTAGCGAAGATCTCTTTTTTAACTTCTGTATTTAAATACATGCCAATATTCTTTAAATAATTTTTATGTAGTCGACTTTCGACGCGGCAAAGATAGGAATAAATTTTAATGTTGGTCTATATGAGGCAAATCTTTCTATTTAGTTCTCTTTTGGTTAGGGTTAAAAAGAAGTTATTACAATTCATAATTATTCAAAAATGCGTGTCTCCCCCTTTGGAGGGGGATTAAGGGGGAGGACATGTTAATCAATAATTATATCAACTACCAATAAATATTTTATTCCATGAAACGGTTACTGTCCTATTTACCCTGAAAAAACTGCATTTTATTTTCGATATAAATCCTCCCCCTCAATCCCCCTTCCGCCGCGGCGGAGCGGAAGCCGTTTCTCCGAACCAAAAAATATAAATTAATTCTGACGGTCATTGAATCCTTCTGAATTCATAACTCATAATTCATAATTCCCTTTACATTCTCGCCGGAACTTCCACTCCCAACAAACGCATTGTCAACTGAATTACTTTCGCAACGTTCTTGCTCAATGTTAAGCGCATTCTTTTGGCATCAACCGCTGGTTCATTCAATATATAAACGCTTTGGTAGAACGAGTTGTAAGTTTTTACCAATTCAAATGTATAGTTCGCAATCAAAGCTGGAGAAAGTTCTCTCGCTGCTTCATCGATTACAGCTGGCAACTGATCCAATTGTTTGATGATTTCCTTTTCTTCTGGATTCAACACGATTTTTGAAGCATCAAAACTCAAAGCTTCACCATCAGATTTTGTGATCAAGGACTGAATTCGTGCATACGCATACTGAATAAATGGTCCTGTGTTACCGTTCAGCTCAATCGATTCTTCCGGATTGTACATCATTCGTTTCTTCGGATCGACTTTCAATAGGTAATATTTCAAGCCACCCATTCCAATTTGACGATACAAATTATCTTTTTCCTGGTCAGACATTCCATCCAAATGACCGCGCTCTTTTGTCATTTCAGTCGCTGCAGCAACTACCTCAGCCATTAAATCATCGGCATCAACAACAGTTCCCTCACGAGATTTCATTTTACCACTTGGTAAATCAACCATTCCGTAAGACAAATGCATGCAGTTTTTCGCCCAAGCATAACCCATCTTTTGCAAGATCAAAAACAAGACTTTGAAATGGTAATCTTGCTCATTTCCAACCGTATAGATAATACCATCTAAATCTGGAAAATCTTTGTAACGATCAACCGCTGTTCCGATATCTTGGGTCATATAAACGGCTGTACCGTCTGACCGCAAAACCAATTTCTCATCTAATCCATCAGCTGTAAGGTCAATCCACACAGATCCATCTTCCTTGCGGTAAAAAACACCTTTTTGAAGTCCTTCAATGACGATATCCTTACCTAATAAGAAGGTATCTGACTCATAATACAAGGTATCGAAGTCAACACCCATTGATTTGTATGTAGCGTCAAAACCTTCATACACCCAACTGTTCATAGTTGACCATAACAAATATACTTGTGGATCACGCGCTTCCCATTTCACCAACATGTCTTTTGCTTCGCGCAATAAACTAGTTTGGTTTTTTGCTAAATCCTTTATTTTATCATTTAAGGCTTTTACTGCCTTTTCATCCTTCCCTTCACGGGCAGCAGCAAACTTTCTAAACTCTTCAATCACATCCGAAGGATATCCACTCACCTCACCTGCTTCCCAATTCTGTATAATCTGATTCGCCTCCACATTGAAATGCTTATCAAACTCAACATAGTATTTCCCTACTAACTTATCACCCTTCAAACCAGTATTTGCTGGTGTTTCACGTTCCCCTTTCGCATTCATTGGAGAAAACTTCTCCCACGCCAACATACTTTTGCAAATATGAATTCCACGGTCGTTAATGATTTGCGTCTTGATTACTTTGTGACCATTCGTCTTTAATATTTCAGAAACAGATGCTCCCAAGAATATATTTCTCAAGTGACCTAAATGCAAGGGCTTGTTTGTGTTGGGCGATGAATACTCGACCATTTTGAGTGGCTTCGAATCAGGTGTTACTACTCCATAATTTTCGTTCGATGCAATTTTAGTTAATCGATCCAACCAAAACGTTTCATTGTAAATGATATTTAGAAATCCATTAACTACTTCAATAGATTCAATAAAATCAAACTCACTTTTCAAAAATGCTCCAATCTTCTCTCCTACTTCTTGAGGTGAAGTGCGCAGCATTTTTACAAATGGAAATAAAACAAGCGTCAAATCTCCTGCAACATCCTTCCTTGTTAATTGAAACTGTACAAGATTAGCTTCAATTTGACAACCGAAAACCGTTTCAGCATTACTCAACAATCGTTCTTTAATGATACTTTCCATTTTTTAATTTCTATTTTCAATTATGTTAACTGTTCGCTCAATTAATTCCAAAGCTACTTCAGCCATTTTATTCTTTTTCTCGTCCAAGCACGGATTCACTTCAACGAATTCAATACACGCCGTGCGTTTATCTTTTGCAAAACCTTCTAAAAACAGCGCAGCCTCTTCTGACGTGAGTCCATTTTTCACTGGAGTTCCTGTTCCGTATGACGTTAAATCTGGGTCCATTGAATCAACATCAAACGAAACGTAAATCACATCACAGTCTTTCAATTGATTGAAGGTAAGCGCTAAAACATTTTCAACCCCTAAAGAACGCACGGTCTCAACGGTGTGATTGTTAATATTTAAGCGTTTCATTATCGCATTTTCTTGATCTTCCGTATCGCGAACGGCAATATAAACCAAGTTTTCTGCTTTAATTTTCTGCTTATTTCCTCCCGTACTTTTCAGTTGCTCCCATAATTGGTAGGTCGCATCGTCCAGTTCGTTGATTTTACATTCCAAATTATCATCTCCCAAAGCGGTCGACAAAGGCATTCCGTGAATATTTCCAGACGGCGTTGTGTAAGGTGTGTGAATATCTGCATGTGCATCAATCCAAACAACGCCAATTTTTGCACTTGGAAATGCATTTACTAGTCCGTTAATTGTCCCACCTGCTGAACCGTGATCGGCTGCTATTACCAAGGGAAATTCTCCTGCTTGAATAATTTCAACTAGATGCGAAGCTGTTGAATCATAGACTTTCGCTAATCCATCAATGCGTTTTGCAAAAGGATAAACTGTTGGTTGATCAAGTAAGAAATTCTGGTCTAATACTTCGCGAATTTGAAAACGACGAAATAAATCAGATCTTTTCTGCCTGGCTGCAACAACAATTGCATCAGGTCCTAAAGAAGCACCTCTAGTTCCAGCGGTTATCTCAGATCGATTGAATAAAAATGTTATTTTTTCTCCCATAAACTATTTAAGCTCGACAAAATTAGCATAATTCAAGGAATCAATCGCTACAAATGTAACCCTGCCCTTTTATCATCGTTAAGTCTACAAATCTTCTTACTTTCGTTAAAAAATTGAATTATGAACCGATTAAGTTTCTTTTTTATTCTTTTTACCAGCTTTGTTTTTTCGCAAAAGAAAGAGGCTTTCATAGGAAAACTAGTTTATTCAATTCAAATTACAGATACAGCTTTTCAAAAATTCATTCCAGCTACACAAATGGTAGTTTATACCAATGATACAATTACGCGCATTGAAAACGTGACAGATCAACTGGGGAAACAAGCTATTATCAAGCACATGGAAATGAATAAATCCTACCTATTACTTGAAACTCCCATCGATAATTTTGCTATTCAAACAGATCATAGTGATTCGCTTTTTAGAAAAAAAGAAAGCAAATATACCTTTGAAAAAAAGTTGTTTAAAAAGAAAGTCGGTGGTGTAAGAGCAAATCGTTTATTGGTGAGTCACCCCGATTTTAAAGAGCCGAAAGAGTATTTATATTTAAAGAAATACAGTCCGAAATACATCAACACTTTTGAGGATTTCCCGGGACTTCCAGTTCATTACTATATCATCACAATGGATGGCGTTTATGAATATAAACTAGTCAGTATCGAAGAAATGCTTCCACCGAAAGATTTATTCGGCGTACCTTCCAATTACAAGCGAGTTACCTTCAGTGAATTCCTCGATATTATGCTACAATTACAAGGTGGCGGAGCAGAGGAATAGAATTTCTCGCATACTAACACTCCGATGTTTAAACTTCTTGAATTTGCGTGCGTTTTGACACCAATTGCAACTTATCTTCGTTGTAGATTGAGTTAAAATGGCAGGAAACGAATATAAAGCAAAGGAAGATTTACTGGAAGAAGCTGAAAATAAAGCATCTAAGAAAGAACCTAAAGCAAAAAAATCAGAAAAAAAAGAAGCTAAAAATCCACTCGATGGATTGAAAGGCAAATTTAACAGTAAGAAATTCAATACTTCTTATGGTTCGTTTTTGCTATTAATGGCGGTTTTCTTGTTTTTAGCTTGTTTCTCCTACCTATTTACCTGGAAAGTAGATCAAGACCGTGTGCTGTACAAAGGACTTTTTGAGTTCCTTATGGATTCTAATGAGGAACCAGTAGAAAACTGGTTAGGTAAGTTTGGTGCTTGGACCTCTCATTTATTGGTGTATCGTTGGTTCGGATTGGCCTGTTTCGGAATTCCGTTCCTACTATTCCTTTCTGGATTGAAGCGTGTATTTGATGTAACGCTTTTGCCGATTCGCTCTACATACATCCGCACTTTAACAATTATGCTTTGGTCATCGCTGTTCTTAGGCTATTTTGCTTCAGCGGTGAATTTTTTAGGTGGATCTTTTGGTTACCATTTAAACAATTGGTTGGCTTTAACGATTGGTCGATTCGGAGCTTTAGCCTTGATTCTAGTGTTGGCTTACGTTGTCTCTGTTCTTTTATTCAATCCAAATTTCAAAGCTTTATTTGATCGTTTCTCAAAGGACAAAGTAATCGAAGAAGCGGATGAAAACGTGTTCAAAAAACCACAATTCAATGATCTACATGTTGTAAATACTATTAAAGATGAGGAAATTGAAGTTGACCAAGTAGCCGAAACAATTAGTTTTGATGAAGACGATGATGATTTTGGATCTGAATTGGAAATCACCTATAAAGAACCAATTATCGAAGACGATGAAATGGAAATCGAACTTCCAGTTGAAGATGAACTTGAAATTGAATCTGATGAGGATTTCTCTGTGAAAATTGCCCCAGCTGATGAAGCGCTAGGAGACGAGGAACTGAACAAAATGCGCAGTGAATACGGCGATTACGATCCAACTTTAGATTTATCGAGCTACGTCCTTCCTCCTATTGATCTATTGAAAGATTATGGAAGCAATGGAGTTTCGGTTAACAAACAAGAACTTGAAGACAACAAAAACAAGATTGTAGAAACGCTTTCACATTATAAAATTGACATTGCGAAGATCAAAGCAACAGTTGGTCCAACAGTTACATTGTATGAAATCGTTCCGGCGCCAGGAGTGCGTATTTCCAAGATTAAAAACTTAGAAGACGATATCGCACTAAGTTTAAGCGCATTAGGAATTCGTATCATTGCGCCAATCCCAGGAAAAGGTACAATTGGTATTGAGGTACCAAATTCAAATCCTGAAATGGTCAGCATGCGTTCATTGATCGCCTCTGAGAAATTCCAAAATTCAGATTATGAATTGCCAATCGTAATGGGTAAAACAATTACGAACGAGACGTTTACATTTGACCTTACAAAAATGCCCCATCTTTTGGTTGCGGGGGCTACCGGTCAAGGTAAATCGGTTGGATTAAATGCTATTTTGATTTCCATTCTGTACAAAAAACACCCTTCACAGGTGAAATTTGTCTTGGTCGATCCAAAAAAGGTGGAATTAACGCTTTACAATAAAATTGAACGTCACTTCTTGGCAAAACTACCAGGAGAAGGTGATGCCATTATTACCGATGTATCGAAAGTTGTTGCTACTTTGAACTCCTTGTGTATTGAGATGGACGAGCGTTACGAATTACTGAAAGATGCTGGTGTGCGTACCATCAAAGAATACAATGTTAAATTCATTGCCCGCAAATTAAATCCAGAAAAAGGTCACCGTTATTTGCCATACATCATTGTACTTATCGATGAGTTCGCCGATTTAATTATGACCGCTGGAAAAGAAGTGGAACATCCTATCGCTCGTTTGGCTCAATTAGCGCGTGCTATCGGTATTCACTTAATCGTCGCTACTCAGCGACCATCTGTGAACGTTATCACGGGTATGATCAAAGCCAATTTCCCTGCGCGTATTGCATTCCGTGTACTTTCGAAAATCGATTCACGTACCATTTTGGATGCTTCTGGTGCTGATCAGTTGATTGGTCGAGGAGATATGTTGATTTCAACAGGTTCTGATATCAAACGTCTACAGTGTGGATTCGTCGATACGCCTGAGGTAGAAGATATTTGTAGTTTCATTGGTGAACAACGCGCTTATCCTGAAGCTTTCCAATTACCTGAATTTGTTGGTGAAGGTGGAGATGGAAGCGGTGATATTGATATGAATGAAATTGACCCTATGTTTGCTGACGCTGCACGAATTGTCGTTATCAGCCAACAAGGTTCTGCAAGTTTATTACAACGTAAATTAAAACTCGGGTACAATCGTGCGGGTCGAATCGTAGATCAGCTTGAAGGAATGGGAATCATTGGTTCTTTCCAAGGAAGTAAGGCACGTGAAGTTCTATATACGGATGTTGAGTCACTAGATGAGTTCTTGAAGGTGAAGGGGATATTCTGATTGAAATTTTGTAAGATAGCGCATCTACTGCGATTTTTCTAATTCACTTGCTTTTTATGTGGAATTAGCGAGAAACTCAAAAGATATCTTAAATTTGAGTTTCTCAAAAATTGAACATGAATAGATTCATACTTGTTATTAGTTTTATTTCCTCCGGTCTTACGGCATTTTCACAACAACTTCAATCACCTGATGCATTTTTCGGCTATCCCTTAGGAACGTATTTTTCACGTCACCACCAAGTGGTTGACTATTTCCGTCAATTGGAGAAGAATGCTTCAGACATGGTGAAAGTCGAAAAATATGGACAAACGAATGAGAACCGTGATTTGATTGTGAGTTATATTTCCAGTCCTGAAAATTTAAAGCGCTTAGCTGAAATCAAAGACAATCACGCAAAAGGAACAAATGAATCAGTTGCCATTGTTTGGATGAGCTATAATGTTCACGGAAATGAAAGTGCCGGTACAGAAGCTTCGATGCTAACTGCGTACGAACTTATCACGGCAAAAAAAGACTGGTTGAAAAATGTAGTAGTCATTATCGATCCATGCATCAATCCTGATGGTAGAGATCGTTATGTAAACTGGTACAATCAGCAAAA
>JBIIKG010000061.1:0-13481 GCA_044233275.1 Crocinitomicaceae bacterium
TTTTTAATCTGTTCTAAGAACATATTTGGATCTATTCCCAAACGATACAATTCACTTTTCGCCTGCATCAATTGGTAAACGCCAATTCCGTTGTACAAAGCGAATGCTCCCAGTCCTGCAGCAATGTAAAAAATAAAGAATCGTTTGTGTCCCCAAACGCGCTCCAAATGTGCTCCAAACATCACCAACAAAAACATATTAAAGAAAATGTGGAACGGTGAACTCAAGTCGTGCATAAACATATGCGTCACAATCTGATATGGCTTGAAAAGTGGTGAATTCACGTAGTGTACACCCAACAAATTAGTGGCATCAATGCCTTTAGACGAAATAACAAGTGCTGCAACATAAAATAGTATGTTGAGGATCAAGATGTTTTTCGTTACTTGTGGTAAGTTGTTAAAGAAATTCATAGTTCGTTAAAATCGCTTTGATAATTCATCTAGTGATATCGTTTGCATCACTCTTTTTCCTTCTGCTGTAATGGCGTGTTCTGGACAGAGAAACAATTGTTCCATCAAGTCACGTGCAGCCACCGAATTGTTTATTTTTTTTGTTTTACCCACTGAACTTGCAATTGAAAGTACAAGCGCATGGGCAATTTCACCCTTGTCAATATCTTGAAATGCAATTTTTGCCAAAACAGTGTCAATACAATCGTGAATACTTTCTTCCTGTAAAACGGCTGGTACGGCTTCAATGACAATCATATTTTTATCAAACTTCCACTCAAAACCAAAACGTCCCAATAAACTTGTATTGCTTTCCCATTCTGTTATTTCAGGGGATGAAAATTCCTTTTCAATTGGGAAAAGAAGTTTTTGGGAGGCAATAGGATTTCCAATAAATTTGGCCATGAGTTCATCATAAATGATGCGTTCAAAAGCTCGTGGAATATCAATTAATAAAATACCTGTCGCACCAGTTGTAATCAAGTAACGACCTTTGAACAGGAAATCATTCATTTCAAAACTCGAATGATCTGCTTCGATCAAGCTATTGTTTGATTTCTCTTCTTCTTCAATCGCATAAAAAGCATCCCAATCAGCCTTTCGGATATCCTTTGTCCCAAATCCTTCTGAATGAATCGCTTTCGTAAATTGATTTCCCTTTGACGCGCCAGATGTTGCGGTGTTACTTTGAAAAGGATTGTAAAACGGGTTGACTTTCACTTGAGGTTCCGTCGCGGGCATGTTGCGCATTTCAAATGGTAAATCAAAACTCGTTTCTCGATCAAAATCGAGCGTTGGTGCAATGTTATATTTCCCTAACGCTTGTCTAACACTACTAAAGATGATTGAGTAAATCAACCGGTCTTCTTCGAATTTAATTTCTGTTTTAGTAGGGTGGACATTTACATCAATTTTCGCGGGGTCAACTGTCAAATACAGAAAATAACTCGCAAAATGTTTGGATGGTAAAAGTCCATCAAAGGCTTTATTTAATGCGTGATTGAAATAGGTGTCTTTGAAAAATCGATTGTTAACGATTAGAAACTGTTCTCCTCTCGTTTTTTTAGAAAATTCAGGTTTACCGATGTAGCCTTTTAATTCGACTATTTCCGTCGTTTCTTCTATTGGAACCAATTTGTCGTTCGAATTTCTTCCGAGTATATCAACAATTCGTTTTCTTAATATTGCTGGATTTAATTGATAAATCTCTGTATCATTATGCTTTAGTGTAAACGCAATTTCTGGATGCGCAAAGACAATTCGTTCAAATTCATCTTTGATGTGATTAAATTCAACATTCTCAGATTTCAGGAAATTTCGGCGTGCGGGAACATTGTAAAAAAGGTTCTTTACTTCGAAAGAACTCCCAACTGAACAAACAGTTTGATCGTTCGATACAATTTTACTTCCCTCAATTTCAAGTAAAGTACCAGTTTCTGAACTAGCTTGACGCGTTTTTAAAGTTACATGTGATATCGCCGCAATAGACGCAAGTGCCTCACCACGAAATCCTTTGGTTTTCAGGGCAAAAAGATCATCGGCGTTAGCTACTTTACTCGTTGCGTGACGCTCAAAACAAAGAATTGCATCACTTTCATTCATTCCATCACCGTTATCAATGATTTGAATCAATGTTTTACCTGCATCTTTAATAAAAACTTGAATTTTTGTTGCTCCGGCATCAATGGCATTTTCAACCATTTCTTTGACAACTGAAGCAGGACGCTGAATAACTTCTCCAGCGGCAATTTGATTCGCAATGTGATCGGGTAATAGTTTTATAATGCCACTCATCTTACATTATCTTTTTGACAACCACATCCACTTCATCTAAACCAGAGAAAATAAAATAACCAAGCACCAAAATGATGGCAATCAAAATAACAATTCGAATGTTAGAAGTTGATTTTGCTTTACTTGCATGCTGACTTCTTGACCATGTATTTTGCATATTTTGGCGCAAGATTGCTTGTCTTTCTTCGGATGAAAGTTCTTCATTGTCGAGTTTCTCGTATTCAGCTTTTTTCAAATCAAGACGTTCCTTTCGCTCATCATAATACATGGGCGAATAGTCGAAGCGTTTGTGCCGCATCTTTTTATTTAAAAACCTGAACTCCATAATCGAAAAACTCTTTAAACAAAAATAACAAAATATTGTGCTAAAATCAAGCGCTGTGTTCAATTATCATTCCATCAAGCATTAACTGACAAATGGTCAGTTTCTTGCAAAAAAACGATAATTTCAGAATAAGATTGTGCCTTTATCGGAAACAACTCGTTAAATTCGTGAAATGATTAAAAAGCGCCTTCTTCCATCACTTATTGCTTTTCTTTTTTTAGCTACAATTCCCTTGTTGTTATCTGTTGATAAGGGTAGTAGTAAGGATAAGAAATCAAGTGTTCGATCTTCCTTGCCATCATCTGTTTGGGCGCAAGAGCAATTGAATAAAATGAGCTTGGAAGAGAAAATTGGACAGTTTTTTATGGTCGCTGCCTATTCAAATAAAGGAGAAGATCATTTACAAGAAATCGACCGCTTAGTGAGTGAATACAAGGTTGGAGGCGTCATCTTTTTTCAAGGAGAAAGAGAAAATTTACTTTCATCATTAAGTCGTTTTCAGGCAAAAGCAAAGGTCCCTTTACTTATTGGTATGGATGCTGAATGGGGAGTAAGCATGCGTTTATTCGGAGAGGATCGTTTTCCCTATGCCTATACATTTGGAGCCGCAAATGACGTTAATCTTTCCGAAAAAATGGGGGCTATGATGGCGCAAGAATGCCGTGAATTGGGAATTCATTTGAATTTTTCTCCGGTGGCAGATGTCAATAGTAATCCAGATAATCCGGTGATTGGCTTTCGATCTTTTGGCGAAAATCCTAAGATTGTTGCAGATCAGGTAAGTGCGTTTGTCAAAGGAATGGAAGGAAATGGAATTATGACAAGCATCAAGCATTTTCCAGGTCATGGGAACACCGATAAAGATTCACATTTTGAATTACCGACCGTTTCTCAATCCTATAAAACAATTGATGCCATTGACTTTTTTCCTTTTCGTGAAGGAATTCGAGCTGGTGCTTCGTCAGTAATGATTGGACATTTGAATGTTCCCGCGCTCGACGATAGTGGCACTCCTTCCAGTTTGTCTTCAAAAGTGATTAAGGATTACCTAAAAACGCAATTGAATTTTAATGGATTAGTCATTTCAGATGCCTTAAACATGAAGGCTGTAGCCGATAAATATGGAAAATCAGAAGTCGTTGTAAAGGCATTTCAAGCGGGATGCGATATCTTATTATTTCCAGAAAGTGTTGGCGATGCAATTGCTTTGATTGAAAAGAAAGTGCAGAAAGGTGAAATAAGCTTAAGTGAAGTTAATGAGCGTTGTTTGAAAGTTTTAGCGGCGAAACATAAGTTCGTTATCGCTCCAAAAGCACTCAAAAAATATAAGAAAGAAGAAATTGAATTTGTTCAAAAGCAAGTGTATGAAAAGGCAATCACAATTGTTAAAAATGAAGGAGATTTGTTGCCATTAAAACGATTGGATAAGAAAATTGCACGTGTTTCAATTGGTATGAATACCTTTCATTTCCGAGAGGGAGTGCAAAATTTCGCGGATGTAAAGCATTTTCATTATTTCACTGCTGACGAGGCAATAGAAAAATTTATTTCTAAAGCTGGTGATTATGATGTGATTCTTGTCTCCTTGCATGCATCAACAGTACGTTCAAAAAATAACTATGGTTTTGGAGATAATTGGCAAACATTTTTAACTAAGCTGCCCGCTGAGAAGGATGTTGTTTTGTCACTTTTCGGGAATCCGTATGCATTGGAGAATGTGGACTTGTCCAAAATAAATGCTGTCGTGGTTGGATATGAAAATCATAAGTTTGTGCAAGATCGAATGGCACAACTTATTTTTGGTGCAATCCCAGGTCTTGGTCAATTACCAGTTACGATTAAAAATTCATTTGCTCGAGGTGCAGGAATTCAAACACAAAAATCTGGACGATTGAAATTTTCGCAACCAGAAGAATTTGGCATTGATCGAGAAAAGCTAAAAGAAATTGATCGTATTGCAGAAAATGGAATAAGTAAGGGTGCTTTTCCAGGATGTCAAATCGTTGTTGCTTATAAAGGAAGTATCATCTACCGAAAAAGTTTTGGAACCAAAATGTACGATGATACACTTCCTGTTAAGAATTCTGATTTATACGATATTGCTTCTGTGACCAAAATTGCAGCGTCAACAGTTGGATTAATGCATTTGCAAACAAAAGGAGAATTCTCACTGGATAAAACCTTGAAAGATTACCTCGGTGATTTAAAGGATAATAGCTACAATTCAATTCGTTTGCGCGACATGATGGCGCATCAAGCTGGATTAACTGCTTGGATTCCTTTTTACAAACGCACCTTAAAAAACGATGAATTAAGCACGAGTATTTATTCATCTGACAAAAAAGGAGATTATCAATTACAAGTTGCGAAGGATATATACATCAAGGAGAATTATGTTGATTCGATTTATCGTCAAATCATCAAAACTCCACTTGCCGCAAAGACTTATGTTTATTCTGATTTGGGATATTATTTCGTGAAGAAAATCATTGAAAAGCAAACAGAAAAATCACTCGATCGCTATTTGATGGATGAAATTTACAAACCTATGGGATTGAGAACTATGCGTTATCAACCTTTGAATTTCTTTGATAAGAGTCGCATCGCACCAACTGAAAAAGACATGGCATTCCGCAAGCAGCAAGTGCATGGACATGTTCATGATCCAGGCGCAGCCATGTTAGGTGGAGTGGGCGGTCACGCTGGACTTTTCTCAAATGCAACCGATTTAGCTTCCTTGATGCAAATGATTTTAAATAAGGGAAGCTATGCTGGAGTTCGCTATATCAATGAGAGTGTTGTGGATGAGTACACGAAAGCACAATTTTCAGGTAGTAGGAGAGCGGCAGGTTTTGATCGACCGACAGCAAATGGTGGCGGAACATGTCATGAATTAGCATCACAGCAAAGTTTTGGTCATTCCGGATTTACGGGGACATTAGCATGGGCAGATCCGACCTTTGAGATTAATTATGTTTTTCTTTCCAATCGCGTTTATCCGAGCCAGGAAAATTGGAAAATTCGTGATATGAATATTCGAACAGAAATTCAACGTGTTATCTACGAAGCAGTAAAAGCTGCTAAATAAGCACGAAAGACTGGAGGAAATACCTGTTTTCATTAGCAGTGTTGATTCTCTACGCCACTTATTTGCGACATTTTTACGATTCCATGAAGACCGTGTTGAAATTGTTGGATGGCGTTTTGAAGATCCATTATTTCTCTTTTTACCGCGTCAAAATTTATCATTGCTTACTTTCACTTGTAGCTATTCGTTGTTTGGCAGTATTTGTTGTAAAGAACATAATGTTGCATCGAATGTTTGTTGGAAAAGGGTAAATTTGTGTTGAGATATTGATCTTGAAAAAATGAAATAAAAATGTTTTTTTTAAACAAGATTTAAATAGTTAAATCTTTGACTTTTCGTTTTAGATTTTTTCATTCGAGTTCAGATCAAATTGAAAAAGATTTAATTCACACAAGTGGACTATATAAAAAGTTAAAATGAAAATAGGAATAGTTTTATACCCAACGTTTGGTGGAAGTGGAGTTGTTGGAACAGAGTTGGGTAAAGCCATGGCGGCTAAAGGACATCAAGTGCATTTTATCACCTATTCACAACCTGTTCGATTAGGAGCTTTTCGTGAAAATATATTTTATCATGAAGTAGCAGTTAGTGATTATCCATTGTTTGAATATCAGCCGTATGAAACGGAATTGACGAGTAAAATGGTGGATGTGGTGAAGTACGAGAAATTGGATTTATTGCACGTTCATTATGCAATTCCGCATGCATCAGCAGCTTTTATGGCAAGAGAAATACTTCGTTCACAAGGTATTTCAATTCCATTTATTACTACTTTGCATGGAACGGATATCACCTTAGTTGGTAAAGATCCATCTTTTGAACCTGTAATTACATTTTGTATTAATCAATCAGACGCTGTGACAGCAGTTTCAGAAAGTTTAAGACAAAGTACCTACAAACATTTTGCTACAACAAGAGAAATTCATGTAATTCCCAATTTCGTTGTACCAGCAGATGCTGAATCGGCAACTTACAAACAGATGCGTTGTAAATATGCTTTACCTGATGAAAAGATTCTTTGTCACGTATCCAATTTCAGAAAAGTAAAGCGTGTTGAAGATGTAGTCGCGATTTTTGCAAAAGTGAATGAGAAAGTTCCATCTAAACTAATATTAGTTGGTGACGGTCCAGAGCGTTATTCGATTGAAAAATTATGCAGAGAATATGATATTTGCGACCGTGTAATTTTTATTGGTAAAGTACGTGACACTGCCCATGTATTGGAAATCGCGGACATTTTCTTATTGCCTTCAGAGACAGAAAGTTTTGGATTGGCAGCTCTTGAAGCAATGGCTGTTGGTGTTCCTGTGATTTCTTCCAATGCTGGTGGAATTCCTGAAGTGAATGAGCATGGAGTGACAGGTTATTTGTCTAATGTTGGAGATGTGGAAGATATGGTTCAAAATACCTTAGCAATTCTTTCAACAGAACACATGTTAAATACATTTAAAGAAAACGCTTTGAAACGTTCACATGACTTCCATTTGGAAAAAATACTTCCTATGTATGAGAAGATTTATGATGATGTATTGATTAGATATTAGAGGTCAGAGTTAGAAGTTAGAGGTCAGAGTTAGAAGTTAGAGGTTAGAGCTGGAAATTAGAATCTATCTCTATCCTCTATCTCTATCTCTATCCTCTATCTCTAACATCTAGCTCTATCCTCTAGCTCTATCCTCTAGCTCTATCCTCTAGCTCTATCCTCTAGCTCTATCCTCTAGCTCTAACATCTAGCTCTGCTAAATCAAATATTTTCAATAATCAATGCAGAAGCACCACCACCACCATTGCAGATTGCAGCTCCGCCAATTTTTGCATTATTTTGTTTCAACACGTTAATTAAGGTAACGATTACACGAGAACCTGAGTTTCCAAGTGGGTGGCCTAATGCAACCGCTCCACCGTTTACATCAACTATAGAAGCATCAAGTCCTAACATTTTCATATTTGCTAATCCAACAACTGAAAAGGCTTGATTTAATTCCCAGAAATCAACATCAGAAGTTTTCATTCCAACTTTATCCAAGGCCTTATTCACTGCTTTTGTTGGAGCAGTCGTAAACCATTCTGGAGCATGAGCAGCATCACCGTAACTTACGATTTTTGCAATTGGTGTTAAACCATGCTTTTCAACAGCTTCTTTTGACGCTAAAATAATTGCAGATGCACCGTCATTTAAAGTAGATGCATTAGCAGCGGTGATTGTCCCGTCTTTATCGAAAGCGGGACGTAGCGTTGGGATTTTATCTAAAAATACATTCTTATATTCCTCATCTTCTGAAAACAAAATTGGATCACCTTTACGCTGAGGTACAGAAACAGGAACGATTTCATCTGAAAAACGACCATTTTTCCATGCATCCGCTGCACGCGTGTATGAAGTGATAGCAAAGTTATCTTGGTCCTCTCGCGAGAAGTTGTGTTCTTTCGCACAAAGCTCAGCGCAATTTCCCATTGGAACTTTACTGTAAACGTCTAAAAGTCCATCTTTCGTAATACCATCAAGCATTTGAATATTTCCGAATTTCACGCCATTTCTTCCGTCTAAATAATGAGGTACCATTGACATGTTTTCCATTCCACCAGCAACCACGATATGGTTGTCACCAGCAAGAATTGTTTGCGTTCCCAAAATGATAGCTTTCATTCCTGATGCACATACTTTGTTGATAGTTGTACACGGAACTGATTGATCTAATCCAGCACCAAGAGCCGCTTGACGAGCAGGAGCTTGACCAACACCAGCTTGTAAAACATTTCCCATAAATACTTCATCAATCAATGATGCATCAATATTTCCTTTGGCTAAAGCACCTTTAATTGCAGTTGCTCCCAATTGAGTTGCAGGAATAGTTGATAAACTTCCCATGAAAGATCCCATTGGAGTTCTTACTGCAGCTACGATGTATACTTCTTTTGACATTTTTCTATGTTTTAATTTTCGACAACGAAGTTAATGAATTGCTTTGAATCAGTTATGCGATTTTTGGATTTGTGTTTTTTTCGGTATGATTTATTTATTTAACGACTTTTTTGAGTTGAATTTCCGATTTTTGCCGCTGTATTTTTAAACCGACACGATGAAATTTGAATTTCTTTTTATGACTTTGATAACTTTTCAAGGCCAATTATTTGCTCAAGATACGACAGCTGTAAATATAAAAGATACAATTCCTGTGATTGCGAATCCATGGAAGTTGAAAGCCATATATACAGTAAATGGCACGCAAACATCTTTTGTGAATTGGAATGCAGGGGGACGAAACAATGTTTCTGTGTTGGGTTCAATCTCTGCCAGTGCAAATTTCAAAAAAGGACATATCAGTTGGACAAATGATTTGAGCTTGGCGCTTGGTGGTTTGCAGTATATTGACAAAGGTTCTTCAGAGGGACTTCAAAAAACAGATGATCGAATTGACTTTGCTTCGAATTTCGGACATAAAATCAAAAAAGATTATTACTATTCAGTTTTAGGTGGATTCAAAACACAAATGTTGGATGGTTTTACTTATCCCAATGATTCGGTTCGTGTATCAACCTTTTTAGCACCGGGTTATATCAATTTAGCCTTAGGAGTTGATTACACGAAAAGTGATAATTTATCCATTTTTGTTTCTCCATTGGCGGGTAAAATGACCATAGTTAATGATCAAGTTTTGGCGAATGCGGGAGCGTTTGGTGTTCAAGCAGCAACCTATGATGGGTTAGGAAATGTGTTAACCGCTGGAAAAAGAATTCGAAGTGAATTTGGAGCTTATTTAAAAGTCAAGTACAACTTTAATGTTGCAAAAAATATTGATTTGAAATCCAAAATAGAATTGTTCAGTAATTATTTAAATAATCCACAAAACATTGATGTAAATGCTGAAGCATTGTTCACTTTTAAAGTGAATTCATGGTTTTCAGCCTCGTTGCAATGGACATTAATCTATGACGATGACGTAGATATTCGTGATGCGAAAGGTGGAATTGGTCCACGTACACAATTCAAATCAGTGATAGGTTTAGGAATTTCATACAAGATGGAAAACCATGCGAAGAAATAGAATATCGATAATAAATCCTTAATTTTAGATTCTCATTCAAGAATAATATGCGCTTCGCTTCAGATATTTCGATTTTTTGGCTCCTTCCGTGGTTGGCTGTTTCGATTTATTTAGCTTTTTTCTTTTACAAGAATGTATCTTGGTTAAATGAAATGAACCGAAAATGGCGAATCGCTCTTATTTCTTTCCGTTCACTTGTTCTATTTTTAATTGGAGTTTTAATTCTTGGATTAATCCTCGAAACAGTTAAATACCGCGAGGAAAAGCCAGTCCTAATTACCTTAGTCGATAATTCTTCCTCCATGGAGAATTACAAGGATTCAGCTTCAGTTAATAAGAATCTCTTGAATTACCAATTAGCTATTCAAGAGCGTTTTGGCGATAAGTATGAATTTGTAGACATGCTTGTTGGAAGTAAATCAGAATATAGCAAGAAGGTTGATTTCTCTGCACCAATCACCAATTTGTATGCTGGTTTTGAGAAAATTAATGAGGACTTTTACAATCGAAATATTGGTGGAGTTATATTGATTTCAGATGGAAATTTCAATGAAGGTTCCAATCCAACGTATGCTGCTGAAAAAATTAGTTTAACCCCAGTTTTCGCACTCAGAGTAGGGGATACCGTTCAGAAAAAAGATCAATACATAAAGAATGTAGCTTCCAATGAAGTAGCGTTTTTAAAAAATAAATTCCCAGTTGAAGTAGATTTGGAAGGAATCAAAATGGGAAAAAGAGATGTGACTGTTCGCATTTCAAAAAATAACAAGCAAGTCGCTAGTCAAACAGTTAAATACTCGGGAAATGCTGTTGACTTTCAGCATATTTCATTCTTATTGGAAGCAGATCAAATTGGATTTCAAGCTTATACCGTGAGTGTTTCAGATGTTGAAAATGAGTACAACTATGAAAATAATCGCCGTACTTTTTATGTTGAAGTAATAGATTCTCGAAGTAAGGTTCTTATTATTGCTGGTGCTCCTCATCCTGATGTGGCTGCGATAAAACAGGAATTGGAAAAGGATGAAAACCTTGAAGTTGTTTCCGTTTTAACAAAAGATTGGAATAAAGACTTGAAAAAGGTTGATTTAATTGTCTTACATGAACCGGGTTTAAATGCAGATCCAGCAAGTTGGCTCTTAATTGAAAAGAGTAAAATTCCCGTTTTAATGAGTATTGGGCCTAACAGCACATCTGCTGGAATTTCAGCATTGGATTTAGGAATTACGTTACCAAACGGAAAACAAACCGATGAAAATCAAGGTGTTATTAATGAAGGATTTGGTTCATTTGAACTATCGCCTGAATTAAGAAAATCAATGGAGTTTTATCCACCATTGAAGACGAAATTTGGAGATTTGCGTGTTTCGGGAGCAGAAGTTTTAGCTTTTCAGCGAATTGGGAATGTTAAAAAGAAAGATCCTTTAATTTTCTTTCTGAAGAAAAGCAATGTTAAATATGGAGTGATTTACGGCGAAGGACTTTGGAAATGGCGGATAAATGAATTTGCAAGAACCGGAGAACAAAAGTCATTCAACGAGTTGATCATGAAGATTACTCAATACCTTTTGGTGAAACAAAACAACGCTGCACTTAGAGTAACTTTGCCAAAACGATTTACTAAAAATGAAGAGGTTATTGTTAATGCATCTTTCTACAACGAAGCGATGGATGCAATCACATCACCTAAAATTGATTTTTCAATCAAGAACGAAGACGGTAAAGTCTCTAAATATCAATTTGGAGCAGTGGGAAATTTATACAAACTTTCGCTGGGTAAACTGAAGCCTGGTAAATATGATTGGACAGCAAAAACTACTCATAATGGCAAAGCGTACAATAAGTCGGGTGTTTTTGTTGTTGAAGACATTGACTTAGAATTATTGACCAATGCAGCGAATCAAACTGTTTTAAATCAATTGGCTAGTGCATCAAATGGAGCAGTTTATCCGCTTAAGGATTTTGAGAAATTACTAAATTCGATTGAGAAAAGGGGAGATATTACTTCTGTAGAATACCGTGAGGCGAGTTTCGACGGACTCATTGATTACAAGTGGATTTTCTTTTTACTCCTGTTGTTTTTGACAGCAGAGTGGTTTTTGCGTCGTTGGTTAGGAGCTTATTGATTTAGAATCATCACACTTCTTTGAATATCTGAATTAGATACTCTGCGGTAAGAAAAGAATTTATCTATATTAAAATTGGTAATACACTGTTATGAGAAAAACGTATTCTTTTTTGCTTTCAACCTTCATTTTTTCAGTTGCTCAAGCCCAGTATTGCACTAGCGTTGGGCCCACAAGTGATGTCGACTCGAATGTTGAGTCCGTTCAATTAATAGGTGAAATAGGGAATATTAACTACACGGGTTGTCCAGGTGTTCTAGGTCTGCAGGATTTAACTTTCTTAGGAACAACCTTAAATGCAGGAGATCCCTATTCAATCAGCGTTAAATTTGGTACATGTCAGGGTAATTACGGAGGAGCAGGAACAGTTTGGATAGATTTTGATCAAAGTGGTACCTTTGATGTTTCGGAAGTTATTGGTACTTGGACAGGAACTCCACCTGTTGCAACTTCTGTATTTAATTTTACTGTTCCTGTTGATGCACAAAACGTAACAACAAGAATGCGTGTTACGCAGCAAGAAGAGGGTTCTTTGCCCTTAGATCCATGTGCAACATTTACATGGGGTTCAGTAATGGATTTCAGTATAACAATTGGAAATGGTATTGATTGTTCGGCATATATTGGGGATAATACTTTTGAGCCAGTAATTGTGACTTCCTTGCCCTATACAGGAACAGGTGATAATTCATATTGTTATGGAAATGACAATTTAGTCTATCCTTCACCGGATGTTTATTATCGCTTAAATCCATCACCTTTGATAGAATCCATTACTGTTTCATTGTGTGGTTCATCTTATGATACTTTTTTGAGTGTAGTTGACACAAATGGAAATGTTATTGCATTTAACGATGATTATGATGGGTGTGGAACCCAATCAGGTTTGACATTTAATACAGCAGGATTAGGAATTGTTTATGTCATAGTTGAAGGTTGGGGGACAAACATGGGAGCATTTGATATTGCTATCAATGCAAATTATTTAGCACTTGATGAATACGATTTAGCAGATGTAACGCTTTTTCCCAATCCAACGCGATCCACCTTTAAATTAGATGGAATTGTTGGTGCGGTTAAGGTAATGGATCTTTCCGGTCAAGAGTTGTTGACTATTCAAACTTACCAAGGTGAGTTGATTGATATGAGTGCCTTTTCAGAAGGAGTTTACTTAATTCGATTTGAAAAGAATGGTTTAAAAGGTACTAAGAAACTTATCTTAACTAAATAATCAGGAATCTAGTTTCGGTTGAAAAGGAAAGCAAAGGGCTTGTGTCTTGTCAATTGCCAATTAAGATTGCAAAGCAGTTGGGGTTGGTTTGGTAGGTCAATTTTATGCTGATCCTTCTCAAAAAGTTGAATGGTTTAATTCGTATTTATTGAATACTAGTTCCTTATCACATGGTTTGTATTTATTGAAAATTCAAATTGAAAATTAAATGTCAAAAGTACGTTTCCCAAAACACTAGTTAATCTGCACCATTTAATCTTTTTTTGAATAGTGTGTCACCTAGAAATAAAAAATCTGTTATATTTGCACCCTCAAATCATTTGAGAAATAGATATGGCGAGGTAGCTCAGTTGGTTAGAGCGCAGGATTCATAACCCTGAGGCCGAGAGTTCAAATCTCTCTCTCGCTACTCCTGAAAC
>JBIIKG010000230.1:0-4308 GCA_044233275.1 Crocinitomicaceae bacterium
TGAGCACGTAGCAATCGATTTTTGATAAAAAAAACGATGAATCATTGATTGCTCTTGAATATTCCAAATGAACACTGATCCATCAGCTGCGACAGATAATAAAAACTTTCCATTCGGTGAAATACTCAGTCGATTCACAAAAGCCTCATGTGCACGGAAAGAATATCCAAATGCGTTTTTCTTCAAATCGAATGTCACTATTCGACCCAAACTACCAATATAAAGTATTGAATCTTTAGATAAAAGCGAACTTACGGCATGTGAAACCTTATCTATTTCGCGTAATTTACCATCAGAAGAAAGGGCAGCGAAGGTTCCATCGACTAAACCGACAAACACTTGAGAATTAAATTCATTCAATGCTGATACTCGGTCTCTATTCTGGTAATTTAAATCATTAATTCTAAAATTATTACCTTCTATTTCACCTTTATTCAATTCTTGATTAACTGTCCAATTATGAATCTCTTTTTCCTTGAATGACTGTCTAGACGATAAAAATTGATTAATCGTCTGACAAGATACTTCATTTTGATCATTAGAAATTGACATGAAATAACCTTCCAATTGAGAAATGCTTCCATTTCCATTAGCAAATCCAAGCGATGAAAGATAATTTTCACTTATGTTAAAAAGGTAAACAGAACTATCAGTAAAAGGAAAAATCAAGTGGCTATTTCCAATGAAAAGAGGTTTGGAATTACCAACGTAGCTAGCGATTTCAAATGAGTTTGATTTTCTTAAATCACTTAAAAATATATCTCCTTTATTCGTTGCATTGTTAAAAATGCAGATTGAACCGTTTATATTTACTGAGGCTGCAATAGATTCGCCTTCAATAAACTTCTTTAAAACTTCAGAATTTAAATCATACTTATAAATTTTTTTAGGATACAAATTTTCTTCAATTAACAAATAAGAAGCTTTTTCAGAATAGGTCAAACCAGAAATAAAATTTTCGAATTCATTCAGAACTTTATAGTCCCCAATTTTAAATGAAACCTCAACCAATAAATTTGAAGTACCGATATAAAGTGCATCATTATGCAATTCGACTTTTTCCCAAAGATCTTTATACGAACTCGATAATCTATAAAAACTCGACAAATCTCCTTGAATCTCCTTAGGTAATTTGTATCTTTCTTTTGGACTTTTTGAATATTTATCCCATATTATCAGTTCATTCGAATCAAGTGCAATTATTTGTTTGTTCTGATAAAAGAATTTTATTGGTTTAGAGTTCAAGCCTTCGTAAATAAATTCGATATTTTGAGTTAAACCATTCCATTGATATAGTTTGCTTCCGTCTGTTGAATTACTAATATACTGATCTCCCTTATTAATTTGAACGATGTGTAAATCATCTTGTGCCCAAAACTGTTGAATCAAAAGCAATAAAAATAAAAGAACAATGAAATATTTTGATTTGAAAAAGATTATCATTTTATCTGGTCGTTTACAATTTTTTTAATTCAATTGACTTTATAAAAGTCAAAATCAACATAATAAGAATAATTCGAAAGGTAACAAAATCAGTCCATTATCAACTAATTCTTAAGTAAAAACAATCTTACTATTTTATTACTTTATTTCATTATTCACCAATTCACCCTTGCAAATCCATAAGAGAACATCACTTTAATAAAAATACAAACGGTGATTTCTTAACTCGAAGAAAATAAATTCATTTTTGACTTTTAAAATTGTTAAAATTTCCAAGATAATAAGCAACCATAGTTTTTATAGTGACTTTACAAAAACTGAAATGATTGATTACATTATAACTTCACTATTCTTTTCTGTAAATTTGAAAAGAATGTAATGGCCGAATTGAACTATTCTCTATGGAATTATGCAACAAAACGCTTATTAAATTAAACAAGCATTTTCACTACATTTGCAAAAAAAAATCTCCATGTTTCGGGGAATACTCATTCAACTATACAAAAGATAAACTTTTGTATTACTTCTAATTTAATCGTTTGCAATAAACAGCACAATACAACTAAGTATGTTATCAAAAGAGGAACGAAAGGCTCGTAACGCAGCATTTTGGGATACATTTAAAAAAGAAATGCGCTCTACGAAATCATCTTCGGGAAGAGCAATGAGTTGGGTAAGTTATCCTTCTGATGTGAAAGATATTTATATTCGACTTGAAACAGACCAAAATGGTGTTCGATTGTGTTTTGATATCCAACCAAAAGATCAAGGGATAAGATCTATTTTATGGGAACAAATGACAGAACTAAAGAAAGTTCTAGAAAATGAAATGACGTGGGAAACGATTTGGATAGAGTCCTATACAAACAAAGAAGGAAAATCTATTTCGCGAATTGAATGGAGAAATGATGATCTGAATTTCTATAAAGATGAAGATTGGCCTTTGATACGAAAATTTTTCGCTCAACGCTTAGTCGAATTCGATCGTTTTTATCAAGAATTCAAGGATATACTCATAACACTCGCTGATTAATTTGTAAATTTGAAATATGAAGGCATTTAAACATAGCATTTTAGGACTTTTGGTCGTTTGTTCATTCCAATCATTTGCTCAAACATCGATTTTATCAGAAGATTTTCAATCAGGTATTCCAATTAGTTTTACGCTTGTTGACAATGACGGTTTAGACCCCGATCCTGCAGTAGCAGAATACACTGCCCCATGGATTTCAGTCCTCGATCCAGAGGATAACATGAATTTGGTTGCTGGTTCTACTTCTTTTTTTAATCCAACTGGTAAAGCTGATTGTTGGTTAATTACACCTCAATTGGTATTAGGAACTTACGGAAACAAAATAACTTGGGATGCAAAATCACATGACGCCTCGTTTCCGGATGATTATCTTGTTATGGTATCTACAACTACTGCCGATATATCAAGTTTTACGGATACAATTGGATCAATACAACAAGAAAATGCTGAGTGGACAAATCGTTCTGTAGATTTAAGTACTGAAGGTTTAAATGGACAAACAATTTATATCGCCTTTATAAACAACACAAATGATGGATTTAAATTATATATTGATGACATTATTATAACAAAAGAAGATCCAGCGAGCACGAATGTTCTTTCACATACCCAAGTTGCTATCTATCCGAATCCAACAAGTGATCTAGTATATATTCAAGCAGAAGCAGAAATTACATCTATTATACTTTCAGATTTATCAGGGAAAATAATTGAGGATAAACAGTTGAATACCGTTGTTAAAATGACTGATTTGCCGAACGGAATCTACTTATTAACAATTACAACAATACAAGGATCAATTACCAAAAGAATTGTAAAGTACTGACATTTCTTTATTTTCAACTTACAATTCAGGCAAAGGAATTAGTATTAAGGTGTATTTTAAATCCGATTTCTTCGTTGGTTTTAAGACAATTTTATTATCTGAAAGTGAAGCCAATTTGAATTCCCATACTTCCTTTTTGAAATAGACCGTCAACAACTTTTCGTCCGAATAGATTGAAAACTCTCCGTTTTTACTGGAAAAATCCCCAATTGTTTTCAAAGGCTGAAAGGAACATTTACTTGTAGAGTAAAAGATAAACGCATCTTTGTCAGCTGCTTGTTTTGGTGCAAAATTTTGACGATCAATAATCACTTTATCTACCAGCCAAACCTTACTGTTTCCATCGTGAAATAAGGTTCCAAGGTCAACAGGCTTTAACGCTACCCCTGTAGAACAAGAAGTTAAAACAATAACAACGATTATAATAAATGATCGATAAATCAAAACAGCATCGATGTTTGATTCAGCACTTTTTCAATTTCAACGGACATAGAATCTTTGAATGTTTCCTTTACAGGTCCACCCCAATTAGCTCCTTCTATTACTTCCACTGATTGAAAAGTATATTTACTTCCATTCCATGAAAAATAACAATTGTAAAAAATAGATTCCCCCTCTTCATTTCCATTGAAACGCAGTAATAGGTCATCATAACCAGATTCAGATTTGCGTTGACCAATTAAGTTAGCAACAAAACCATTTACTTTTACAAGTTGTCCACGTTCGCGGACAAAAACTAACAATCTACGTAATGGAAATCCAGAAACTTTTGATTTTACTTGTAACAAGAATCCATTTTCGATGGGCATATTTTCCTTCATTGGAAAGAACCGGAAAAAGCGGGGTGTACAAGAAGGATTATTATAATCAAGTGTATCTGTTGAATTCACATTACACATATTCAATTCTTGTAACATTTCCGACATTTTTGGATCCGGAAAAACATCCGAATCAAATAGCGTTTCAATAGATTTTACATCTGTTGATTCAACTATTTTATCTTTTT
>JBIIKG010000002.1:0-44443 GCA_044233275.1 Crocinitomicaceae bacterium
CCATTGAGAGCTGTAGCAAGAGGAACGAGTATCGCTTTGAAGAACATTGATAAATACCAGTTCTTGATTAGAGATTAATTTGAAATCCCGTGAATAATTCTCGGGACTTTCTTATTTTTGTACATGAGCAATTTGTTTGCCTTCTTAAGGCGTTTTCAAGTTTTTCTTCTCTTTACGTTTATGCAGGTATTTGCGCTGTATACCTATTTCACGTATTTAAATTTTCCCCGTTCCCAATATTTAACCAGCGCTTCAAAAGTTGCAGGCACTTTCTTGTCTGCAAAGCATGAAGTTACCAAGCACTTGAATTTAAGTAAGAACAACACCGCTTTGCAAAAAGAGAATGTTCACCTCCGTTCGCAGTTGCCCATGAGCTTTGTGCGTTTAGAAAATGGACTTGTTAAAATCAACGACACCCTTTTCAAGCAACAATACGATTATATTCCTGCTTTGGTTATTAATTCAACTTTCACAAAGGCAAATAATTACTTTACACTTAATATTGGTTCCGCGCAAGGAATTGAAAAAGACATGGGAGTGTTTTCAGATAAAGGGATCGTTGGAATTATACATAATGTGAGCGAACACTTTTCAGTTGTAAAATCTGTTTTAACCGAAAACATCAATATTGATGTAATGATTGAAAGCGATGGGTCATTTGGCTTGTTGAAATGGGATGGTAAACATCCACGCCGCGGTTCAATTTCTGGGATTTCGAATGATACAAGAATCAAGCGTTGGTCGAAAGTAGTCACTAAAGGTGGATCCGGAATTTTCCCGAGAGGGATTCCCGTTGGAAAAGTTGAGAAATTAAGAACAGTCGAAGGCAAGCCTATTTGGGATGTTGTTGTGTTGTTTTCGGAAAATTACAGAACGTTACAACGTGTTTATGTAATTAAGAATTTGTTAAAAGAGGAGCAAAAAAAAATTGAATCATTGATACCTGAAGATAAACCAAAATGAACCAAGTAATCAAACACAGTATTCGTTTTGTATTTCTTGCCTTGCTTCAAGCATTAGTTTTGAATCAACTTGAAATTGGATTGGGCATTCAAGTGATGGTTTACCCCTTATTTATCTTTTTACTACCTTTTGAATTCAGTATTATAGTAATGCTATTTCTGGCTTTTGCGATGGGTATTGTCATTGATTCAATTTGCAATACGTATGGTTTACATACTTCATCACTTCTCCTATTTACTTACCTTCGTCCAATCATTTTTAAAATGTTTGCACCACGAGAAGGATATGATTTATCAAAAGAAAGCAACTTATTCGAAATGGGTCCAAGGTGGTTTATTTATGTTTTTGGCTTTCTTTTATTGATTCACCATTTTTGGTTTTTCTTATTGGAAATGTTCCGCATCGACGCTATTGTTTTCATACTCCAAAAAACATTCTTAAGCCTTCCTATTTCATTCCTGTTTGTTGTTCTGCTGCAAATGTTATTTATTCGGAAGCCTAAAGAAAGATGAATCTCGATACCCGCAAGTATGTAATTATTGCCTTCTTCCTTATTGTGGGAGTCATTTATGCTACGCGCTTGTTTTACATGCAAGTAATTGATGATTCTTGGACCTTGAGAGCTCAACAAATTGCTGAAAAACGCCGAGAAATCACCCCGCCGAGAGGTGTAGTATTTGATCGAGATGGACGAAAAATCGTTTCGAACAGTACCTACTACAACCTCATGATGATTGAGAAAAACATCAAGAATTTTGATACCCTTAAGTTTGCAAAATTAATCGGATGGACACCTGAAATGGTTCGTGAGCGTTTCAAAGAAATCGTAGAAGGCGAAGGAATGTATTTCAACCGTCACACAGGAAAGAAACAATCCAACTATCAAAAAATAAGACCCTATCCTTTTTTAAAGGAATTAACCTTGGAAGAAGTGGCGAACATTGCACCACACCTAGAAAATTTTCCTGGTTTTTACGAAGAAGTTACAAGTATGCGTCGCTACCCTTACGCGAATGGTGCCAACATTCTTGGCTACTTATCGGAAGTAAATCGGGAAGAAGTTGATAAAGATGCCTTTTATTCTCCCGGGAATAATATTGGTCGCGCTGGAATTGAACGTTTTTATGAAGAACAATTGCGTGGTCAAAAAGGGATCAAATATATCGTTACCTCAGCACTCAATAATGCCATTGAATCATACGGCGACGGAAAATATGACACCCTGGCGGTTCAAGGACCAGCACTTAAATTGGGAGTCGATATTATTTTGCAAGCTTATGGAGAAAAACTGCTGCAAAATAAACGCGGTTGTATTGTTGCTATTGAACCATCTTCGGGGGAAATTCTTGCTTTGGTATCAGCTCCAACTTATGACCCCAATTTATTAATTGGAAAGCGAAATATTTCAGAAAATTATCCTGCTTTGGTGAAAGATCCAAGTAAACCTTTGTATCCTCGACCGCTAGCTGCTGAATATCCTCCTGGTTCTACGTTTAAATTATTGAATTCATTGATTGGACTCCAAGAAGGGGTAATTAGTCCTGAATTTGGTGCGGTGTGTGATAAATCTGTCGTTGGTTGTCACAACCATGCGAGTGCCTCGAATTTAGCCGATGCGATAAAGCATTCATGTAACCCATATTTCTACGCTGTTACGAGAAGAATTATTCAACAAGGGAAGAAGCGAAGTAATTTTGAAGATGCTGAAATTGGTTTAAACCTTTGGGCAGATTACATGCATAGTTTTGGTTTGGGAAAACGCTTGGAAACGGATATTACAGGTATTCGTCCTGGATTAATTCCAGATGCGAAATACTACGACAAATGGTATGGTCACCACCGTTGGGCATTTTCAACTATTCGTTCTATTTCTATTGGACAAGGCGAGGTCATGCTAACACCGCTCCAAATGGCAAACATTGCAGCAATCATTGCGAACAGAGGATGGCATTATACACCACATTTTGTGAAATCGATTGGTGATAAAGGACCTTTGGAACAATTCAGAACAAAACAGTATTCAAAAGTCGATGGTCGTCACTACGAAACAATTGTGGAAGGTATGCGTCGTGTTGTTCATGAACCTGGCGGAACTGGTAAAAGAGCGCGTTTGAAAGATATCGTTGTTTGTGGTAAAACAGGAACGGTTCAAAATCCGCATGGAGAAGATCACTCTGTATTTGTTGCTTTTGCTCCAATGAACAAACCAAAAATTGCAATTGCAGTGTTTATCGAAAATGCAAAAGGTGGTGGTGGACTTTGGGCTGCTCCAACTGCTGGACTCATGATTGAAAAGTATTTAACCGGAAAGATCACGGAGATAGATCGCGAAAAGTCGATACTTGAAGCTAATTTTGCTTACAAATAATGAGACAGCAACAATCGATCATCGGTCACTTAGATTGGCCACTTTTCATTGCTTACTTGCTTTTAGTAGGAATGGGCTTGATGACGGTTTATTCTGTTGCCTTTAATGAGGATCATCCCAACATTTTAGATTTTTCACAGAAATACGGAAAGCAAGTTGTTTGGATTGGTGTTTCGTTCTTTCTTGGATTAATGGTCTTTTTGATTGATGCAGATATCTATCGAAAATTTGCAATACCAATTTACCTCTTCACCTTGGTTTTATTGGTAATCGTATTGTTTATGCCACCCGTTAACGGTGCGCGTGCCTGGTTAGGAATCGGTACAATGGGGATTCAACCAGCGGAATTTTCAAAGATTGGAACAGGCTTATTGCTCGCAAGATTCATTTCAGAAGTAAACCTCAAGCAGCAAACATTGCGCACGGTATTTATAGCAAACATTATTATTCTCGTGCCGATGGCCTTAATTTTATTGCAACCAGATGCCGGAACTTTTGTGGTCTTTACTTCTTTCCTATTCGTGATGTATCGCGAAGGAATTACCTATGATCCCTTAGTATTGGGAATGATTAATTCAATTCCAGGTATAAAACTAAAGCAAACGTGGGTCGGAAGTCACTTCATTCCGATCTTATTTGTGGTGGTTTTCCTTTCGTTGGTTACACTTTTGATCAGCAATGAAACCTTAGAATACGGTTTTTTACCTGGTGTGGAAATTCCGGGAATGTATGGCGTTGTGATGTCACTGGCGATATTTTGTATTGTCCTTCTTTTGTTGCTTCGTTTGGTATATTCCAAAAGAGAGCGCAAAAGAGCTTTGTTAGTAGTTGCGATCGGATTTATTTTGAGTTCTGGAATTGCTTTTGGTGTAAACTATGGTTTTCAAGGATTAAAATCACATCAAAAAGAGCGAATTGAATTGTTTTTGGGCTTGAAAGAAGATCCAGACGGAGAAGATTACAACCGTAATCGTGCTATGGCAGCAGTCGGGTCAGGTGGCTTAGTTGGAAAAGGATACAAAAACGCATCTGTTTCGAGTGTTGAAAGTAATCACGTTCCAGAAAGTGAAACCGATTTTATCTTTTGTCCATTTGCAGAAGAATGGGGATTTGTTGGAACGATTGTGTTGATAGTTTTATACATGTTTGTACTCTTTCGAATCATCGTCATTGCGGAACGACAGCGATCTAAATTCAATCGGGTATATGCGTATGCAGTTGGGATGATTTTATTTTATCATTTTGCTGTAAATATTGGGATGAACATCGGTTTTGCACCAGTTATCGGAATTCCGCTTCCCTTTTTTAGTTATGGTGGATCTTCAATGATGTCCTTCAGTGTTATGATGTTCATTTTATTGAAACTTGATTCACAAAGAAGAGATATTTTACAATAATCGTACGTACTTAATAATTCGTTAATTTTACCTCAAAAGAAAGTAAATTATGGGCAAAGGCAGAGAGAGTAAGCTTGAGTTCTCGGATAAAACAAAGAAAAGACTGAACATTGCTTTTTGGGCTATGGCAGCCATGCCATTTATCGTTATCACAAGTTTGTTAATGCTTCAATCGGAGGAAGATTTACCACCGGTTGAGATGTTGGACAATCCACCAGAATTATTGGCTTCAGTTGTTTATGCAGAAGATGGAACTACTGAATTAGGCCGTTATTGGAGAGTGAATAGAACGAGTGTTGAGTATAAAGCAATATCGCCTTTTGTTACCGATGCTTTAATTGCAACAGAAGATGAGCGTTTCATAGATCACTCAGGAGTCGATTTCAAAGCCTTGGGTAGAGCAGTTGTAAACGTTGGTGGTGCAGGTGGTGCATCGACCATTTCTCAACAATTAGCAAAATTATTATTTACAGTTCAACAACGTGAACGTGAAGCGTTGGCGCGTGCCAATGGCGAAGCAGTTGACGGAGGTGGTGGCGGACGCTTAGGTCGTATGGTTCGCCGTGTCAATGAAAAAGCACGTGAAAACATTATCGCTACACGTCTTGAAAAACGTTATACAAAAGAAGAAATTATTACCATGTACTTGAATCAGTTTGATTTCTTGTACAACGCAGTAGGCATCGAAAATGCAGCAAAGGTTTATTTCAATAAAAAACCCATCGATCTTACAAAAGACGAAGCGGCAATGTTAGTTGGAATGTGTAAAAATCCAGCACTTTACAATCCTTATACATACAAAATCAAGAATTATCGACGCAATTTAGCGGTAGAAAAAGGTGTTTCGCCAGAAGCCATTACGAACGAGGAAATAGCAGAAAAAAGATCAGCTGATTCACTTCGTGCTTTGGAGAGAAGAAACCAAGTGTTGTTTCAGTGGAAAAAGAATACCGCGGCAAATAATCCCGCGTTGCGCACTAAATTAGAACAAGCTGAATACGATCAACTGAAATTGAAACCCTTGGTAATTAACTACCAAGTGGTTGACCACAAACAAGGAATGGCGCCGTATTTCAGAGAATCTCTTCGTAAGGAAGTAACTGCTTTGTTGCGTGAAAAAAATGAAGACGGATCATTTAAGTATAAGCGTACCGACGGAATGCCATACGATTTGTATAGCGATGGTTTGAAAATTTATACGACGATTGATCCGAACATGCAGCAGTATGCTGAAGAGGCAGTGGAGCGTTACTTAAAGGAGGATTTGCAAAAACAGTTTGATCGCAACAACAAAGGTTTGAAAAACTGGCCTTTCACGAATTCGGTGAATGATGAACAAGTTGCAGGAATTATGAAATCTGCACGTCGCGGTGCACAGCGTTATTTGTCGCTTCAAGCCCAAGGTTACACGGAAAATGAGATTTTGAAGAACTTCAAAACACCAACTCCAATGCGTATTTTTTCGTGGGATGGAGAAATTGATACGTTGATGGCTCCAGACGATTCAATTCGTTACTATAAATCATACTTACACGCTGGATTGGTTTCGATTGAGCCTCAAACTGGATTTGTAAAAGCATGGGTGGGTGGTGCAAATTTTGACCATTTTGCCTTCGATCACGTGAAACAAGGAAAACGTCAAGTTGGTTCAACGATTAAACCATTTGTTTATGCAACTGCATTGGCAATGGGTGTTGTGAAACCATGTACGACTTTCGAACCAGGTTCCTATTGTGTTGATTTGATGGATGCCAGTGGAAACATTGATGGACGCTGGTGTCCCGGTGGTGAAGCTGCAGGAAGTGTGCAAGATGGTTTGGCTTTATCATCGAATCCAACAACGGTCGCTGTAATGTCGCGCATGGGCGGTTACGCCGGACCCAAAACCATTTCAAAATTATTAAAAGATGTTGATATCAATTTGCGTCCAGAGGATGAGGTTCCATCTATGTGTTTGGGTGTAATGGATTTATCGTTATATGAAATGGTAGCTGCACAATGTATTTTCGCTAATAACGGAATCTACAACCGTCCAACGACGATTATGCGTATTGAAGACAGAAGTGGGAACGTTATTTATAGCGCTAAAAACGTTTCGAAAGAAGTCTTGAATGAAAATGTGGCTTACGAAACCTTGAAAATGATGAAGGGAGTAATCACACGAGGTACAGGTGGAAGTTTGCGAAGTGGTCGTTCTTGGGGTAATATCTTAGCGCCGACTGCAGGAAAAACGGGTACTACTCAAAGTAACGCAGATGGTTGGTTCATGGGACTTACACCAGAATTAGTTACAGGAGTTTGGGTTGGTGCAGAAGATCGCTCCGTTCGTTTTAGATCAACTGATCAAGGACAAGGAGCACGAACAGCCCTTCCAATTTATGGATATTACATGCAAAAGGTCTACAAAGATCCAGTCATAGCCTTGTCAACAACAGACTTTGATGTTCCTTTATCTTATGATCCTAAGCAATTCCAATGTACTGGTCAACCAGCCGCGCCACCAGAAAATAATACCGACTTTGATCCAGGAATATAGTTATGAATAAGCAAGTAAAAAATGTTGAAGAAGCATTGGTGGGCATCGAGGATGGAATGACCCTGATGTTAGGAGGATTTGGCTTATGTGGAATCCCAGAAAACTCTATCGCACAATTGGTAAAGTTAAACGTAAAGAACTTGACGTGTATTTCCAACAATGCAGGAGTGGATGATTTTGGCTTGGGTTTATTGCTACAAGGCAAGCAAATCAAAAAAATGATTAGTTCATATGTGGGCGAGAATGCTGAATTTGAGCGACAAATGTTGTCTGGTGAATTGGAAGTGGATTTAATTCCACAAGGTTCATTAGCTGAAAGATGCCGTGCTGGTGGTGCTGGAATCCCCGCTTTCTTTACGCCTGCCGGTTTTGGGACTGAAGTAGCTGAAGGGAAAGAAGTCCGCATTTTTAACGGTAAACCACACATTTTAGAATCGGCTTTAACTGCTGATTTTGCAATTGTGAAAGCGTGGAAAGGCGATACGGAAGGAAACCTAGTGTTCAAAGGAACTGCACGCAATTTCAATCCAATGATGGCAATGGCAGGGAAAATCACGATTGCAGAAGTGGAAGAATTGGTTCCAGCAGGAGAATTAGATCCGAATTTCATTCACACACCTGGAATCTTCGTTCAGCGAATTTTCAAAGGAGAGAAATTCGAAAAACGTATTGAGCAACGAACTGTACGAACGAAATAAATTAGAGTATTCGAAAATTTGATGATTCGAATCAAATTTTCAAATTCAAGAATTTTCAAATTTGAGAAATGGCTTTAGATAAAATAGGAATCGCAAAGCGAATTGCGCAAGAATTAAGAGATGGGTGGTACGTGAACTTGGGAATTGGAATTCCAACCCTAGTTGCGAACTATATCCCTGAAGGAATTGAAGTTGAGTTTCAATCTGAAAATGGAATTCTCGGTATGGGACCTTTTCCATTTGAAGGTGAAGAAGATGCAGATTTAATCAACGCAGGAAAACAAACAATTACAGCAACAAAAGGAGCGGTTTTCTTTGATTCAGCAACATCATTCGCAATGATTCGTGGTCAACACGTGCAATTAACGGTGTTGGGAGCAATGGAAGTTTCTCAAAATGGAGACATTGCGAACTGGAAGATTCCAGGGAAAATGGTGAAAGGAATGGGTGGTGCAATGGATCTAGTTGCATCTGCTGAAAATATCATTGTTGCCATGATGCACTCGAACAAGGAAGGTGAATCTAAAATCTTGAAAAAATGCTCTTTACCACTTACTGGAGTTGGTTGCGTAAAGAAAGTAGTTACGGAATTAGCTGTTCTTGAAATCAAGGATGGTAAATTCCATTTGGTTGAACGTGCACCAGGTGTCAGTGTAGAAGAAATCATGTCAAAAACGGAAGGAGATTTAGTTGTTCCTGACTTCGTTCCAGAAATGGTATTTTAATGATCAACAATCGAACAGCGAATAGTTTTCGGTATGGGGCGCTGGTATTTAGTATCATCTGGTACTGCGTAAAATATGCGAAAGGACTTATTCCAGCCGATGCCGGTGATGGAATTATGCACTATTTTTATTCTGCTGGTTCTTGGTCGAATGCCGATTTCTTTTTGAATCACTGGGGGAAACCTTTTTTCATTTTATTATCCTCACCCTTTGCACAGTTTGGATTTGCTGGAGTAGTGGTGTTCAATATCTTGGTGTATACACTGACGGTCATCGCAGGATTCAAAATTCTCGATTATTTTAAGATTGACAAAGTCGTTCACATCGTTTTCCCCTTGCTTTTAGTTCTGGCGAGAGATTACAGTCGCACGATATTGGGTGGAATGACCGAACCGCTCTTTAATTTAGCATCGGTTTTTGCGATTTTACTCTTCATTAAGGAACGCTACGTATTTTTTGCTATCGTTATCTCGCTTATGCCTTTTATGCGCAGTGAGGGACAGTTAGCGGTGCTGCTTGGATTCTTCTTACTACTCTTTGCAAAACAATGGAAGAAAATTCCATTACTAGCAGCGGGTTTTGTTGCTTATTCAATTGTTGGATATTTTCTTTTCAAAGACTTTCTGTGGTATTTCACGCGCAGTCCCTATAAAATGGAAAACGACATTTACGGTGTTGGAACATGGGATCATTACTTGCTTTCTTACCGTAATTACTTAGATAACGCAGGTTTGTTTACCATCATTTTAGGAACAGCTGTTTTTGTGTATCTATTGGTGAAAAAGCGATACGAAGATATCCAGTTTAAATGGTGGTTTTTCTCAGGAGGATTGTTTGTGGGTGTAGTTGCAGCGCATTCCTATTTTTGGGCAACCGGTCAAAATGCTTCACTTGGTTTAACGCGCATTGCAACACAGGGAATGCCACTTTTCATGCTGTTGAATATCTATTACATTGGTAAAGCTCCAATTTTAAAGGAGAAATGGGCACAGTACGGTATGGCAGCTATTGCCCTAATTTTTGCGATTGTCTTGGCTACAAGTAAGAAGTTTCCTATAAAACCAACACCCTTAGAGGACAAGGTGCTGCGTGCAGCGAAACAGATGAAAACATACGACACCGAGGGGAAACGCATTTTTTATTACTATCCAATGATTGCTTTTGAATTGGGAGAAAATCCACTATTGGAGAATACCAAGACGTATTTTTTCCGCTCCAAAAATTTTCAGGAAGAAATGAAAACAACTTTCAGCGATGGTGATTATTTCGTTTGGGATAGTCAGTTTGGCCCGCGTGAAATGAATCTTCCACAAGATTCACTGTTGAGTTACCCAGAAATGTTTATCCCCATCAAAACCTACGAAGACAATAATCCGTATGATAGCAGGATTGTGGTGATTTATAGGATTAAGAAGTAGGGATTGCTGATTTCTAATTAAGATTGAATTGTTAAGTATCTTTTATTATCGCTTATGAGCGAAGAAAAGAAATAATAAATCTGTCGTAATATTATCTACCTATAAAAATTCATCTCCTCTATATACTTCTGAACGGGTTCCGTTAAGAGATAACGAACATCTTTTCCTTCTTTGATGGCGTGACGGATGAAACTCGCTGAGACTTTCATAACAGGTGCGTCATCGCATAAAATGACAGAAGGGTGCTGAGCGTAAGCATTGGTGGTTTCGGTGCCAATCTCAACAACTTCTGCTTCTTCTTGGATAGTCAGCACGCGCGGATAAACATATACTTGATGGTTCTTCAATAATACGTCGTGGTTTAACCATTTGTGCAAGGTGCGGAGGTTGTCCTCGCCCATAATCAAGGCAAACTCGGTAGAAGGGTATTTTTCTTTGAGGTAAGCCAAGGTTTTTGTGGTGTAACTGGGCTTTTCTAACTTAAACTCTATGTCACTCACTTTCAAATTCGGATTGTCTTCAATCGCTGCACGCACCAAAGCCAAACGATGGTGATCGGCCAATAAAGTTGATTTTTCTTTCAAAGGATTTTGTGGTGTTACGACCAACCAAACTTGATCCAATTCGGTAAATTCTGCCATGTAGTTGGCAATCACCAAATGTCCCACATGAATGGGGTTGAAAGTTCCGAAATAGAGTCCTACTTTCATTTTTCTTGAATGAAATTGTGCACTAATTCGGTCGCTTTTTCAATGGCGTGTTCTAAAGTATCGTTTACCAAAACCACGTCAAACTCAACAGCTTTCGCTAATTCAGCCTTGGCTTTCGCCATGCGTTGTTGGATTTTTTCTTCTGTCTCTGTACTGCGGTAACGCAAGCGTTTTTCCAATTCGTCGTAACTCGGTGGTTGTACAAATATTGCAAGTGCATTATCACCAAAAAAACGTTTGAGGTTTAATCCGCCAATGACATCCACATCAAAAATTACGGAGTGACCGTTTTCCCAAATTTGCTCTATTTCAGAACGCAGTGTACCGTAAAAATGATCGGTGTACACTTCTTCCCATTCCACAAAAGCATCTTGTTCAATTTGCTGTTTGAAGCCTTCGATTCCCAAGAAATAGTAGTCTTTCCCGTTTACTTCATTCGGTCGCGGTTCTCTACTGCAAGCAGAAACGGAGAATTCCAAGTGCAAGGCTGGTTTATTGATCAAGGCACGCACAATCGTTGTCTTTCCCGCCCCAGAAGGAGCTGAAAAAATAATGCATTTACCTTTTGCTGCCATTTTTTAAAGGGTATTAAGGACTTGTTCCTTGATTTTTTCTAAGCTATCTTTCATGTCAACCACCAATTTTTGCATTTCGGCGTGGTTACTTTTGCTTCCAAGGGTGTTTATTTCACGACCAATTTCCTGTGTGATGAAACCTAACTTCTTACCAGATAAAGGCAATTTCATGGTTTCCAAGAAATAGTCTAAATGATTGGCTAAACGCATTTTCTCTTCGGAAACATCTAATTTTTCAATGTAGAAAATCATTTCTTGCTCCAAACGATTGTCGTCGTATTTCGCACTTAAATCTTCTAAATTCTTTTTGATACGCTCACGAATGACTTCAATGCGCTCTTGTTCGTATTTCGGCACTTCATTCAACCACCTGCGAATATCTTTTATGCGATCTGTAAATTCTTTTTCCAAAGCTTGTCCTTCCTGGCGACGGAATTCATTCAAACGTTCTACCGCCTCTTTTGTCAAGTTCAGAATCCATGTTTTTTCTTCCGCACTCAATTCTTCGCGTTCATTGATATAAATATCCGGCATGCGCAGAATCACCGAAAGATAATCGTCGGTATGTTCACCAATCAGACTGTTGACCGCTTTTAAATCGGCATAATAGGCCTTTGCTAAATCTTTATTGATGGTAAAGTTCTTAACGTCTCCTGTACTGTCCAGATTGATGTTGAGGTCAATCTTTCCGCGGTCCAATGAATCACCCACAATTTTGCGGATTTCAGATTCAACTTCACGGTAAATGGGCGCTAAACGCACGTTCAAATCGAGTGATTTACTGTTTAAAGTGCGGATTTCAATGGATACTTTTTTACTTTGAAAGTTGCCAGTTGCTTTCCCAAAGCCAGTCATGGACAAGAGCATAATTCTAATTTTAGTCAAAAATAGGAAATTAAGCTGAAAGTATGGGATGAATAGGTCATATCAACTATTGAAGTATGAGAATTCAATTTTCCCTCCTTGAGGATGAATGATTCATTTATAATTTTTCATTTTCTGGTAATTAGGTCTCCCTCCTTGAGGAGGGATTAAGGGAGGTGGCACCTATGGATTGTTACTTTTAATGCAGTATAAAGAGACCTGGCACCACAATATGATTGTACAACTAATTTCATTAAATTAGATAAAATTCAGATTCTAAACTCCACCAACTAATGTTCAATCATAATAATTATAACCCAAATTTAAAGCAAAATGCACGTCAATTAAGAACGGAAACGGTATCCAAGGCAGAAAAAAAGATTTGGAAAAGTCTTTTATCTAAACGAAAACTGAATGGTGAAAGAGTGCTTCGACAGCGCTCAATAGACCGATTTATCGTGGATTTTTTCATCCCTGAATTGAAGTTGATTATTGAAATTGACGGGAATTCTCATTTTTTCAAGCCTGAATATGATTATTATAGACAAGAACGATTGAAATCTTTAGGGTATAAAATTGTGCGTTTTAGTGAAGGCGAGGTAATGAATCAACTTGATAATGTGCATCAGCAATTGTGTCATGTTGTATTTTGTTTTCGGAATGATATAACTGCCACCCACCTCGGTCCTCCCTCAAGGGAGGATGAATGATTCATTTATAATTTTTCATTTTCTGGTAATTAGGTCTCGGTATTATGGGAGGTGGTACCCATAATTTGGATTGAGATTGCGGAAATTCAGGTCTTCTATATCGAATTCTTTCCTGCCCTATACGAACTAGCTGAAGTGATATATACCCCTGCAAAAATGATCAACATATACATGATTTTTATCCAGGTGATGGTGCCTGTGTAATCATCAGCAAGACCGAGTGAACTGAGTGTATAGGCAAAAAACATCACAAGAACAGGTTGTAGGTAAATATAGGCACTCGAAACAGAAGCACTCAAGTATTTCAAGCCATACATGGTGAGTAGGTAGGTAAAAAAAGTAACTCCAACTACAACGTAGGCAATTTTAATCCACACATCGAAAGGGATTACTTGAAAATTGGTTACGACTAGTTCACTCAAGGTTGGCGGATACAGCAAGATGAACGCAACGCCAAAGGTGAAAACGTAGGTTATGACGGTCAAGGGTGAATATTTTTTCATCAACGGTTTTGCAATGACCAAATAAACAGCATAGCTGGCTGCATTGATGAAAAGGAAAAAGTCTCCCAACATCGAATCGCCTTTTCCTGTTCCAGCGGTGAGGGTTAACAAAATAGCGCCAGTGGTTCCCATTAAAATACCAATCGATCGACCCAAGGTGATTTTCTCTTTCAATAAAAAGAAGGAAAGAATCACTACCAAAATCGGATTGACGGCCATGATAATTCCAGAATTTATCGAGGAGGACAAATTCAATCCGTGAAAAAAGAAGAGTTGATTGATGGCAACACCAAACAAGCCACAGGTGGCTAAGAGCAATAAATCTTTACGGGCAATTTTCTCACGCACAAAAAAGGTTTTCACCAACCAAAATAAGAGTGTTGCACCGAGAGCACGAAATAGAATGAAAACGTTTGGAGTGAGATAAAACGGCATGACACCCTTCGCTAATACATGACTTGCACCATACAAGGTGTTCACCATAAAAAGAGCAAGATGTGCGGAGAGAGTTTTGTTCACCACTTAGAATTTGAAAATTAAAATGATTTGAAAATTTGATTTGAACAGTTGAATTGTCAAATGCCGCAGGCATTAAATCGTGTATCAATCAAATCTTTAAATCGCGCAGCGATTAGTTGGCGTTAAACGATTGTGCTGCTTCTTCGACTTCCTTTTTAGAGTTACCGATAAATACTTCTTCTCCATTGATCATAAATGGTCGCTTGAGAAAGGTATATTCTTCTAACATGTATTTGCGGTAATCGTCTTCTTTAAGGGTCATTTTATCCAAGCCTAAACCACGGTATTTCATGGCTTTTTTAGAAAACAGAGCTTCGTAAGAACCTATTTTTTCTTTTAACCAATCCAAGGTTTTAGCATCGATGTTCTCGCTTTTGATGTCCTGCAATTGAACATCACTACCCGGATTAATTTCCTTTAAAATTTTCTGGTTGGTACTGCACGAGCTCAGGTGAAAGATCTTTTTCATTAGTTGTTTTGTAAGAATTCTTCGTTTTTCTTGCGGTCTTCCTCTGACCCAGGTGTGTTGCAACCTTTAACTTTTTTCGTAAAGTGATGAATCCACTTAATTTGAGGATGCAAAGGATAATAGTTGCTTGAAAACCACTGAATGGTTGGTTTCAACTTATTCATTTCATAAACGCCAACCATTGGCAGGAACAAGCCAAAAGTCAAGTAATCACCTTTTCGGATGCGGTAATTCATACCGACGTGGGCATGAATTTGTGCCATGAAATCTTTCTGGAAGCGAAGTGGAGCTGTTGTTAAATCGAAATAAGGCGCTTCAGGTGCCGATAAAATATTGTAGTTGAAATTGAAACCAATTCCTGTTTCTAAATGCCATTTATCGCCAACCTTCGTGAAACGATCGGCTGTAAAACGTGCTGTTAAATAACCATTATAAAATGATCCTTTGTATTCATCTGAACTAACCAATTGGTTTAGTGGGGTGTACAATTCAACCGTGGTTTTTTCTTTTCCACCGATGTAATCAAATCCTAAACCCCAATCGAAACGGTGAAACAAATTTGATTTTACGCGCTTACCAAAAAATCCATCTGGATTCTTTTTCGCTAATCCACCCCAGAAACGGGACTCTTTCAAACGATAATGTGCCATACCAATATTGATAAACCCACCAAAACTTCCGGATGGGTCAATAATCGTATTCATAGGTCGACCAATAAGGTCAGTTCCATTGTATTCCGTATTTTTTGATTTTGTTAAGGTGTAATTTGGACCGAATGAAATTTGCAGTCCATGTTTCGAAATCGTTCGAAAATCTTGACCACCGCCAAAAACTTTACTTCGGTTTTTACCGGGTGTTAAATCTCTTTGAGCTACAAGCGGAGTGGCAAAAACGAGTAAAAAGAAATACAGAATTGATTTTTTCATAGCCTTAAATTACATTCTTTTGGTCAATTAACAAAGCGAAAGGATTTTATCCATCACTTCTTGCGAATCCCACTTTTGTTCAATCCCAGGAGTTTCCATCACTTGATCCATAATTTCACTTTGTACTTTCCCTTGATTGTAAGCCACACTGTAGCGAATATTGCTGAAGGTAACTTGCGAGTATAACGGTAACCATTTGTCAGGATACAATTCACTGAATTTTGCTTCAATTTTCTTGCGTAAAAGGAAAGCTGGATCTGCAACAAAGTCACGCATTACGTAGTAATTATCCAAGGATAAATCTTGCAAAGCATCTCCATCTGGTTTGCGTTCCTTGCTGTATTCTGCAAAAATGGCTTCCCAATCGTGGTTATGTTTGTGCATTAGATTATTTAATACTGTACAATCTTCAAATCCCGCATTCATACCTTGACCGTAAAATGGAACCGTGGCATGTGCCGCATCACCCATAAGCGCTGTTTTTCCATGTGCCCAAGGGTAGCAACGAACGATTGCCAAAGCAGACAAAGGATGATTTTCCCATGTATCAGCAATATTCGGCATCATGGAATAGAAATCAGGGAAGGTTGACTTAAAGAAATTGTCCACGGCTTCTTTGGACGTTAATTTATCGAACGCATTTTCACCTCCTTCATGCGGCATAAACAGTGTACAAGTGAACGATCCATCTTCATTGGCCAGTGCAATTAACATGAAACGACCTCTAGGCCAAATGTGCAAGGCATTTTTGTCCATTTTATATGAACCATCTGCATTTGCTGGTAACAAAAGCTCTCGGTAACCATCTGCAATGAAGTTTTGACTGTATTGAAAACGATCTAACTTTTGCATTGAGTTGTATCGAACCGCTGAAAAGGCTCCATCTGCGCCAAAAACAAGATCTGCTTTTGCTTCGATTTCTTCTCCAGTTAAGTTGTTTGTAAGCCAAACAATTCCGTTTTTCAAATCAACCTTTCGGCAATCATGGTTATAGTGAATAGTAGCGTTGCCATGCTTTTCAGCAATGTCCATCATTGTAGCGTTGACCTTTCCACGTGATACAGAAAAGATTGCTTGACCTTCTTTACCATAGGGTTGGTAGGTTAAATTTCCTGTTAAGTCGTGCATGACTCTTCCACTCATTGGAATCGCAATTTTGCGAATTTCATCCCCAACACCAACAGCATCGAGCGCTGTCCAACCTCTAACCGATAAGGATAAGTTAATTGATTTTCCAGCGGATATTTCTGCCTTACGGATGTCTGGACGACGCTCATAAATTGTAACTGAATAACCAGCTTTGGATAAGTAAACTGCCCAAAGTGAACCGACTAATCCGGCTCCAATGATGATTACATTTTTTCTCTCTTCCATGCGTTCTTATTTTTTCCTCCAGTGACGCGAATAGGGCGTTTCGAAGTATGTATTTTGTTGTCTTTCTTTTTGCTTTTTTCGGTGAATGGCATTACTCGCTCTCCAAATTACAATTCCCCCCACCAATACCGCGACGGTTTGCATCACTAAATTTATGTAGGTCGACGACTGGTCTAATGCACCAGAATATTGAGCTTTTATGAGGGTTTGTATTGTTAGTTCATCCACGCGAAAGGAATTATGAATTATTAATTATGAGTTATGAATAGAAACACCGCAGGTGTCTATGTGAACTCTTTTAATCTTGGATCTCTTTCTTTTACTATGCACCTATGTGTTAAAAATTATGAATTTGGGTTCAAATGTTCAAATTGTTGAATTTTCAAATCCCAAATCCTCGCTCCTACTGTATTGCCTGTTCGAGTAACTGTCCAAACCAATAACAATCCTCGTATGAATTGTAAAGCGGTGCTGGAGCTATTCGTATCACATTTGGTTCACGCCAATCTGCCACAACACCTAAATCCGACAAGGCATCGAACAAGGCTTTTCCTTGACCCTTCGCCATAATAGACAATTGGGCACCGCGTTTTGTTTTATCGCTTGGGGTGATTAATTCAAATGTGCAACGTTCTTTGTTCTTTTCTGAAATGTCATTGATGACAAATTCCATAAAGGCAGTCATAGAATCGCGTTTTTCGCCAATTCGGTCCATTCCTGCCTCGTCGAAAATATCTAAAGAAGCCAAATGTGCCGCCATTCCAAGTACTGGAGCATTGCTCAACTGCCATCCTTCCGCACCTTTCATCGGGTTGAATCCCGGTTGCATTAAAAAACGCGTGTCTTTATCATAGCCCCACCATCCTGCAAAACGAGGAAGAGAAGGATTGTAAGCATGACGTTCATGTACAAACATTCCACTTACACCGCCTGGAGAAGAATTCAAGTATTTATATCCACACCAAGCAGCAAAATCTACTCCCCAGTCATGTAATTTTAGATTAATGTTTCCAGCAGCATGCGCTAAATCGAATCCAACCACAGCGCCAGCTTTATGTCCTGCTTTGGTAATGGTTTCCATGTCAAACAACTGACCAGTATAGTAATTCACACCGCCAAACATGACCAACGCTAATTCATCACCTAATTCCTCAATTTTCGCAAGAATATCTTCTTCACGAATCAGCTGTTCGCCTTCACGCGGAAAAACTTCCACTAAATGTTCAGCGACATCCAATTCATGAAATTTCACTTGCGATTCTAGCGCGTATTGATCACTTGGAAAAGCTTTCGCTTCGCATAAAATCTTTGTTCTTTTCCCTTCTGGGCGATAGAATGATACCATCAACAAATGAAGGTTAGTCGTTAAAGAATGCGTTATTACCACTTCGATAGGCAAAGCTCCGACAATTTTCGCCGCTTTTTCAGTCAAATTTTCGTGGTAGGCAAACCAAGGACGTTTCGCCAAAAAGTGACCTTCAACTCCAAATTCTGCCCACGCATCCAATTCTTCTAAAACATATTGACGTGTTGATTTGGGCTGCAAACCCAATGAATTCCCCGTGAAATAACGCACGGTTTTTTCGTGAAATGTGGGGAAATAGAATTTGTCTCTGAACGATTTAAGGGGATCTTTTGCATCTAAATCTTGCGCAAAAGCAAGTGTGTTTTCAAAATGGGTCATTGTCTCTTGATTTCACTTCAAAGATAATGAAAGATCGGGAGTGTAAATGCAAAGGAATGAAAGAGTCGATTTAAAAATACTTTACGCACAAAATGTCATAAAAATGTTCGTGTCATATTATATTGAAATAGTTGGAGATTAGCGCAACTGCAAGATGTAAAATCAGCAAGGAATATTGTAGTTTTACAAAAATTAAATTTTTCATTTTAATACTTGAGTCGAATGAATAAAGAACTTTTGATGCTGATTCTTGGAATTTTTTTTCTTCTTTTCGGCTTGTTTTTTTCTAGAGCATATGCATGGAAACAATTATTTCCATACATACCAATTGTAGTAGGGCTATTGCTTATTTATATTACCACCATAGGACCGTTGAGTAATAAAGCAATTAAATCAAGAGTACTAGAAGTTAAAAGTATTAAAGGTTCAGAAGTAAAATTGATTCATTTTAAACCCTCAAAAGTTTCGTCTACCCCAGACACTACATTTGCAGATGATTACACCATTGAGGATAGAAAAACAATTGAAAATCTTTGTTTGATGCTTAACAAAGCAAAATTGAATGAACGTTTTGGGAATAGAATGAATTTCATTGATTTAAAATGTAGAGTTGAGATAGAATTTTACAAAAAGCCAACATTATGCTTTGGGCTCATCAAAAAACGTCAAACAACTATAATTAATATTAGCTCAAACTGCGAGACAGGTTGGCATTTTGCTGACTTAACTGCGCCGGAATTTGGTGTAGCTTTTGATGAAATTTTTCAATGATTTTGTGCTGTTTTAGCTTTTAAATTTCCTTCAACATTTTTGTGCTTTGGATTGTTTAATTTCTATTAATTGAAAATGAAAAGCGTATTTCTAATTGTACTCGATAGATAAGTTATAATTTTACAGTCAAAATAAAGCAAGATGTCAGCAAAACAAACGGTTAAACGTTCAATTTCAGCCGAATTATTTGAAATTTCAAAGACTTATTTTCCTGGTGGTGTGAATTCACCCGTGCGTGCGTTTAAATCGGTAGAAGGGACTCCATTATTCATTAAAAAAGGAGATGGATGTCGCATTTGGGACGAAGACGACAACGAGTTTATTGATTTCTGCTGCAGTTGGGGGCCGCTAATTTTGGGACATAATCACCCGGCTGTTTACTCAAAAATAGTTGGTGCTTTGCAAAACGGAGCTAGTTTCGGTGCCCCAACACGTTTGGAAAATGAATTGGCTGAATTGATTTTGAGTCGCAATCCTTTCATAGATAAAATTCGTTTCACAAGTTCGGGAACAGAGGCCGTAATGTCAGCTTTGCGGTTGGCAAGAGGATTTACGGGAAAAGATAAAATCATCAAGTTTGAAGGTTGTTACCATGGTCACTCAGATGCACTGTTGGTAAAAGCGGGAAGTGGGTTAATCACGTTTGGTGAATCATCTAGTGCAGGTGTACCAGCAAATGTTGCGAAAGACACACTTGTTTTGCCTTTGAACGATATTGAAGCATTGAAAAAATGCATTTCTGAACACAAAGATGAAATTGCTTGTGCGGTGATTGAACCAATTCCAGCGAATAATGGTTTGTTATTACAAGAAAAAACGTTCCTATTGGCCTTGCGCGAATTGTGTACAGAAAACGGAATTCTCTTGTTTTTTGATGAGGTAATTTCTGGATTTAGAGTTGCATTTTCCGGTGCTGCGGAATACTATGGAATTGCGCCTGACGTGGTTACGTATGGAAAAATAATCGGTGGTGGCTTACCAGTTGGTGCTTACGGCGCAAGCAAAAAAATCATGGCCTGTGTTTCTCCCGATGGACCGGTTTATCAAGCTGGGACCTTATCTGGAAATCCAGTTGCTATGGCAGCGGGAATTGCTCAATTGACCGAGTGTTCCAAACCCGGTTTTTATGAGGAACAAGAAGCACGAACAAAAGTATTTGTGGACACGATTAACTCACATGCAAAAACGAAGGCTTACAATTTTGAATTGGTAACGATTGGTTCAATTTTTTGGTTGTCATTCGATGGAAAAAAACGTATTCACCAAGCAGAAGAAATTAATCCTGACATGACAGGCTTTAAAAACATCCACCGTGAGCTATTGAACAGAGGTGTTTATTTAGGTCCAAGCGGATATGAAGTAGGTTTTGTTTCACAAGCCCACACGACGGAAATTTTGGCTGAATCAGCAGCAATTTTCTGTGAAGCTTTAGATGTGATTTATGCTTAAGCCTTGAATGTGATTTAATGAATCCGAAGATTCAAAGAGTTGAAATTTTATTCATTCAGCACATTCACTTTTTTTCTTTAGCATTTCTGGGCCACTCATGTTTTCATAAGCGGCGCAAGCTTTTTTCTTTCGGGCTTTGATTATTTTCAATTCTTCGGCTTGTTCTTTTGTTACTTCACCTTTCAATAGTTCAGCTGAATAGTTATTCAATTCATCGCCTACCGCGAGACATTCGCAAAATTTTTGATCAGTTGAATTACAAGAAGAAAGAGCAGCGATAACAAAAAGAGTAAGGGCATATTTTTTCATAAAACGAAGGTATGAAAAAAGCCGCTCAATTTTGAGCGGCTTTTGCTAATTCACAAATCGAATTAATTTTTTCTGGTTCGATGCGTTTAATAAAACCTTTATAAACGAAATCATATAAAAACCGCATTAAAAATTAGGGGCGGCCAATATTTTTTAAGCTATTATTTGTTAATCACGATATTTTCTGTTCTCAATACGTTTCCGTCTTGATATACAGTCATGATATAACTGCCGTTATTCAAATCTGAAGTGTTCAAAACATAGGCACTTGCATAAGAAGCAGCCACTTTTTGGTTAGAAACAATTTTCCCGGCTAAATCAACTATTTTAACATCTACGTCACCAGAAACATTTCTGAATTGTAAATTGATAATTTCTTTCGCAGGATTTGGGAATATAATTACTTCATTTTCTCCTGTTTCGAATTCAAATAAACTTACTGTTGTTCCATTTACTGTTAACGTGATATCATCTATCAAAAGATTAAAGTTAGCACCTGTAGCAACTGCTTGTCCTCCTGTTATATTAAACACATGAGACATTCCATTTGCCGCTGCATTTATTGGGAAAGAAGCCATCGTGTAGCCAGCATATGTGGTACTGTCCGCAGAAGTGATTGTTCCAACCGGAGCGCCATCAACACTTATAATAATACCGTCAGTTGCAGCGCCATTGCCGGCAGGAGAAGGTATTTTCACCATCATATTGATTGAAGCTGTTGTTCCTGAAGGAACTACTGCCGATTGTTCCAATGATGCTATTTCAACATTACCAGCAGCACCACCAAACCAAGCATACCAAGTTCCTGAATTTGGGACACAAGGTCCACCACAAGTACCGCATCCTGCTGCATCACAAAGTGGGGTCATAAAATTTGTTGACGTTTGAGTCCAAGCGGTTCCAGTTGGTCCAGTTTCAAAACTAGGGTCAGCAATTTGACTGATTCCACTAAATGCCATAGAAAGCACCGAAATGCTCAAAAAGTAAAGTTTTTTCATATGTAGATTATTTTAAGTTCTGACAAAGAAACAAAAAATAAATGAAAAAGCCACTCAATTTTGAGCGGCTTTTGCTAATTCACAATTTGAATTAATTCCTTGCTGGTTCGATACGTTTGATAGTACCTTTATTTTCAATTTTCATTGGTTGAGCGCGCTTTGGAGTCGTATTAGCTTTCTCAATTTCAGCTAATTTCTTTTCTGCTGCTTCACCTTTAAATTCTTCAATAGTTTCTATACCATTTACATTTTTTATCACTTTTACAACTTTTTCGTTGTTGTGTTCTTCAACAATAACTTGCTCTGTTACTTTACTTTCAGAAGCAGATGTATTGAATTCAGCGATTTTTTTTTCAGCGGCTTCACCTTTTAACACTTCTACTTTTTCAGTTCCATTTTCATTTGTGCGAATGGTAAGTGTTTTCTCACCATTTACCTCTTCCATTGTTACTTGTTTCTTTACTTGAGCCGAAACAGATACGGTTAACATGGTACAAAATACAGCAATAACTAGATTTAATTTTTTCATTTTTTTCGAATTAAGTATTCCAATATTAATGAATTATCAGCAAACTCAAACATTTTAAGGAAATTTTAACACTGAAAGAATCAAAGTGAATTGTTTGCTTTATTTTTACAAAAAACTAATAAATGTCGAAATTACCGCATATTGGAACGACCATTTTTACTATAATGTCACAATTGGCAAATGAACATGGTGCCATTAATTTATCTCAAGGATTTCCAAATTTTCCAGTTGATACGCAATTAACCGATATCTTAAAAAATATTGCTTCCGATAATGTTCATCAATACGCTCCAATGGGCGGTTATCCTCCCTTACAAATAAAAATTGCGGAGTTAGTAAATCGACAATATCACCGCATTATACATCCAAGTGATGAAGTTCTAATAACAGCTGGAGCAACCCAAGCGATTTTCGCGATCATTCAAGCACTGGTTAACACAAACGAAGAAGTTGTTATCCTAGATCCAAGTTATGATTGTTATGAACCGCCAATTATTTTAACTGGAGCTAAGCCAGTTCGCATTCAATTGGATGATTCATTCATGCCCGATTGGCAGCGAATCAATGATGCGGTGAATGAAAGAACTCGTATGATTATTATCAATAATCCTCACAATCCTTCTGGAAGAATTTGGACAGAAAATGATTTCCTGCAGTTAGAAAATTTACTCGATAAATATCCCCAATTATTAGTCCTTTCAGATGAGGTGTATGAATACATAACTTTTGAATCAAAACATATTTCTTTGAATACACGTGAAAAAATTCGTTCACGCAGTATTATTGTTTCTTCTTTCGGTAAGACATTTCACATTACAGGATGGAAAGTTGGATACATCGTTGCCCCGATTGCCTTAATGATTGAAATTAAGAAAGTGCATCAGTTTTTAGTTTTTTGTGTGAACAGCGTTGCACAAGTTGCTTTGAGCCAATATTTAGACAAAGTAGATGTTGCACAATTGGGTGCTTTTTATCAAGACAAGAGAGATTTGTTTAGAAGTTTAATTTCAACAAGTCGTTTTGAATTGCTCCCTTCAGAAGGCTCTTATTTTCAAGTTGCTTCTTACGCACATATTTCGGATGAATCAGATGTTGAATTTACCAAGCGATTGGTAATTGAGCATGGTGTAGCATCGATACCGATGTCCGTTTTTAACGCTTCAGGGAAAGATCAAAAATTAATTCGTTTTTGTTTTGCGAAAGACACAGAAACATTAACAAATGCGGCGAAGAGATTATGCGAAATTTAAAAGTTGCCTTGGTTCAAGCAAATCAAACTTGGGAGGATAAAGCGAAGAATCTTGCTCATTTTCATGATTTAATCGCTTCCATTGAACCAGTTGATTTAATTTTATTGCCTGAAATGTTCCAAACAGCATTTTCAATGAATGTGGAGGTTTTGGCTGAAAGTGAGAATGATTCCGCATCACTGAATTGGTTGAAAGTGATTTCACAGAAAAAATCTGCTGCTATTTATACTTCGATGATTATGGAGGAAAATGGTTCATTTTATAATCGAGGCCTGTTTGTGAAACCAAGTGGGGAAGTAATTGCATACAATAAGCGTAAATTATTTGGACTCGCTGGAGAAGATAATTTTTTCACACCCGGAGATAAAGCCGTCATTGTTGATTTTGAAGGTTGGAAATTTAATTTACAAATTTGTTATGACTTGCGTTTTCCAGAAATGGCAAGAAATCGAATTGCTCCCAACGGTTCACCAATTTATGACGTTCTATTGTATGTTGCTAATTGGCCGGAGAAAAGAGCAAGCCATTGGAAAGCCTTATTGACAGCTCGAGCAATTGAAAATCAATGTTATACAATTGGCTTGAATAGAGTAGGGAAAGATGGCAAAGGATTAACGTATAGTGGTGATAGTATGTTGATATATCCACTAGGTGAAAAAACAGAATGCAGTCCGAATCAAGAAGAAGTTTTAGTAATTGAATTAAAACGTGATAAACTTACAGAGGTTCGTCAGCAGTTACCTTTCCTAAAGGACCTGTAGTAGTTTATTATTGAACAGTTTGTATAATTAAATTCTAATACCTTATATTTGTTACATTCCTAATAATATCAAAACATGAAAAAAGTTTACTTATTAGTTTCAGCGGTTTCTATCGGATCAGTAGCATTCGGTCAACAAACCTTGATTCGCAACGCTCAGCGTCAAGAGGCTCAGCAAATATTATCTCAAAGTGAAAATTCAATTGAAAAAGCTCCCGTACATGCTTTCACAAAAGCTCCTGGTGATGTTTTATTTTCAGATAATTTCGCTACTGGTATTGGTGCATGGACAACAGCTGGTGCTAACGGTTCCGTTTGGGCAGTTGATTTGAATGGTCCAAATGGACAATACTCTCAAGCAACAGAAAAGATTCAGTCTACAACACAAGCAAATGGTTTTGCAATGTTTGACGCAGATTTAAACAACCCTGGAGCTGGACCTTATACAAGTTATGTAGCGAGTTTAGTTTCTCCTGTTGTTGACATGACAGGTATAACGAATGCTTTGCTATCATTTGAACACCGTTACAGAACTTGTTGTGATGGTAATTTTTATCCTAAAGTTGAAGTTTCAACAGATGGTTTTGTTACTTCAGCTGAATTCGACGTAACTGTACCCGGAGTTGTAGTGAATGCTACTTCTGCAACAACGAAGGCAAAAGTTAATTTGACTTCATATCTTGCGACTGCTACGAATTTGAATAACTTCCAATTCCGTTTTACATGGGATGGTGGTGCTGGAACTACTCACTACCACTGGCAAATTGATGACGTATTTTTAATTGAAGCAAATGATAATGATATTACTTCTTTGAACAGAGTTATGGTTTCAGGGGTTAATGAAATTCCTTACTATTCAATTCCAGTTAACCAAATTTCGCCAATCACTTTCTCTGGTCAAGTTCGTAACGATGGTGGTACTGCACAAACAAATGTTATGTTGACAGTTGCAGCAAATAACAGCGGAGGTTCAGTTGCCTCTCCAATGACAACACTTGCTGCTGGTGTTACTGATTCTCTAGTTACTGCTTTGTGGACTCCCCCAGCTACAGTTCCAACAAACTATGCCTTGACTTATACGTTTAGTCAAACACAAACAGATGTGACTCCGACTGATAATGCTTCAGCTGATGCAATTGCAATTACACGTTCTCTTTATGCAGTAGATAACAATGTTCCTACTAGTTTTATTAGTAACCTTGCAGACCAACCCAATCAATCGTTGAAAATTGGTAACGTAATGGAAGTTATGGCAGATGACAAAATTGATTCCATGTACATTGGTGTTACTACAACAGCAACAAACGTTGGTCAAGAAATTTTTGGTGAAGTTTGGAGAGATAACGGAACTGATTGGGAATATTTAGGAACAACTCCTTATTTCGCAATTACTACGCAAACAAACGGAACGAGTATTAAACTTCCTATGGAGAACATTATCAATGTTACTGCTGGAGATTTATTATTAGTTGTTGCATGTCATACTGGTGGCGCGACTGCCGATGTGCGTTTTAGAACGGCTCAGCCAGTTGAAGAAGGCATTGTACAAGGATTTGCTGCTGATGGAACTGGTTTCTTCTTAGCGTCTCCAAATGCAGTAATGGTTCGTTTGAACATTCAACCAACAGCTGACATCAACGAAAATGATGCTGCTGTATCAATTAGCAATGTATTCCCTAACCCAACTTCAGGTTTAACTTCTATCAACTACAACCTTGCTAACGCAACGGATGTAACTGTTGAGGTTGTTGATATTACTGGTAAGGTTGTTTATACAGCTAACAACGGAACACAAATTGCTGGTGGTCACACTGTATCTTTTGATGCTGCGTCATTCACTCAAGGTGTTTACTATGTAACAGTTTCAACTAACGAAACAGTAGTTACTAAGAAGTTTATCAAGAAATAATCATTTCATTGTATATTTTTGAAGGGTCGACATTTGTCGACCCTTTTTTTATGGACTATTTTGAGATTTCCTTTTTTGGCTTATTCCTAGCTAGTTTCTTATCTGCAACCATACTTCCGATTACATCCGAAGGAATCTTGTTGCTGGTTTTGGCGGCCGGATTTGATCCAATCAATTGCCTTTTAATTGCTACTCTTGGAAATTCGTTGGGTGGCTCCACCAATTATCTTATCGGTTGGTTTGGAAATCCTCTTTGGTTGAAACGTGCAGGATTTAAAGAAAAAAACATCATTAATTTTGAAAAGCGAATCCAGCGATATGGAAGTTGGTTGGCATTAATCTCTTGGTTACCCTTTATTGGCGACCCATTGTTATTGGCACTCGGATTTTTTAAAGCACCATTCTTCCCTGTTATTGTTTTAATGATTATTGGCAAGTTTCTTCGCTATTTTGCATTAATTATTCCTTGGCTTTGGTAAACGATTAGAGTATTGCTTATTTTTGAACAATGAACAAATTTTCAGTTATTATTACCGCAGGTGGAATAGGAAAAAGAATGGGCGGCGATTTGCCCAAACAGTTCTTAGAATTGAATAATTTGCCCATGTTAATGCATACCCTTCGCATTTTTCATGATTTTGATTCATCAGCACAATTAATTTTAACCTTACCTGCTGAGTGGCAAGAATATTGGTCAATGTTATGCGCCAAACATCAATTTAATCTGCCTCACCAAGTGGTTGACGGAGGAAAGGAACGCTTTCATTCTATTCAAAATGCCTTGAATTATTGTCAAGGAGAATACGTTGCCATACATGATGGCGTTAGACCTTTAGTTGATCAAAAGACACTTATGAATTGTTGGAAGGGGGTACAAGAGTTTGGTGCAGTAATCCCTGTTTTAGACTTGAAAGAATCCCTTCGAAAAGTTGGAGAAAATGAATCAAAGTCCGTCAATCGGAGTGAGTTTCGAATTGTGCAAACACCCCAATGTTTCAAAAGAGAAGTCTTAATGGTTGCTTACCAAAAATCATTTCATGAAGGTATAACAGACGATGCCAGTTTGGTTGAAGAAGCAGGCTTTGTGATTCAGTTAGTTGAAGGAAACGAGCAAAATATTAAAATTACTACTCCAACTGATTTGCGTTTTGCCGATTTTTTATTGAAATCTTAATTAGAATTAAAACAGAAATGAAATACCGTTGCTTAACACATGATGAGTTGAAGCTACTAGCTGATGATTTGAAACATTTTTTAATCGTAAATGGTGTGCATGCCGAAGAGTGGGAACACATGAACAAGGTGAATCCCGAAAAGGCTGTTCAGTTAGTTGAATTATTTAGTGATACAGTTTTAGATAAGGTGTATTCTAAAATTGAATATTTAGAGCACCGTTCACCTGAAGCTTGCCTAGTTTTTCATTTCAATGAAGCGAAAATTGAGTTGATTTCAATTCAAGGGAAACAAGATTCATCTGTTGATTTATCAACCCCAGAAAACATTCACGAAGCATTAGCGAAACATGCTGATCAACTCTCATTTTTCAAAACTGAAAAACACTATACGAAAGAGCGAAACAGTGAAATTCATAAAATGATAGTTCAAGGTTGTTGTATTTCAACTAAAGAGTTTTGGGATGCTTTAATAATTGCAACTATTTAATTATTAAAATTTAAAAAATAAATTTGCAATGCTTAGTGTGCTATTTTCGCTAATTATTTTCTTTATTGGAGCCGCATACGGAGCCCACTTGTTCTCTTAAATACATTTCAAAAACCTTTTTCATTCATTTGTGTTAATTTAGCAGAACTAAATTGATAGAAAATGAAAAAAGTAGTACTTGTAATGTTGTTGGCTTCTGTTTGTTCAGTTGCTATGGCTCAATTACAGCGACCAATGGCAAGTCCAGTTGGTAAATTGGAACAAAAAGTTGGTTTAACTGATGTTAAAGTAGAATATTCACGCCCATCTAAAAACAACAGAGTTGTTTTTGGAGATGTAGTCCCGTTTGATGAAATGTGGAGAACAGGAGCGAATGAAAACACAAAATTCACCGTTTCTGATGCTGTGCTTTTTGGAAATGATACCTTGAAAGCCGGGACTTATGCGATTTTTGTGAAGCCTACTGCAAAGAGTTGGGAAGTTGTTTTTTATACGGGAATCACGAATTGGGGAACACCAGAAGAGTGGGATGAAAAGAAAGTAGCTTTAAGAACTTCTGCACCCGTTGTAGCTTTGAATGATGTAGTTGAGACCTTTACCATTTCATTGGATAATCTTACTACTAAGTCGGCAAATCTTACTTTCAATTGGGATAAAACGAGAGTGTCTTTGGCATTAAGTGTTCCTACAGCGGTGAAAATGTCTGCGGCAATTGACAAAGTAATGGCTGGGCCATCTGCTGGTGATTATTATGCTTCTGCAGAATTCTATTACAATGAAAAGAAAGACTTAAAAAAAGCATTGGAATGGGTTTCGAAAGCAATCGAAATGCGCGGTGAAAGCACTTATTGGTACGTGCGTTTAAAATCATTGATTCAGGCTGAAATGGGTGATATTAAAGGAGCAATCGAAACAGCGAAGATTTCAATGGCTGCTGCTGAAAAAGCTGAGAACCAAGCATACGTAGACATGAACAAAGCCTCTATCGAAGAATGGAGCAAAATAAAGAAGAAGTAAATTATTTGAAAATTCAAAGATTTGAAAATTCGAATACTCAAATCTTTGAATTTTCAAATCTTTCAAATTTAAGAAGATGTCCACTTTACTTTCAGCATTATCAAATCGTTTTGGCGCTTCTTCCATTAAAGAAATTCAAGGTAAAGATGGAGAATTGCCCTTGATTCAAATTAAATTGGATTTAAAAAGCCCAGTTACAATTTTAATGACCAACGGCTTAAGTTCCTATGAAATGCCCGTTCCTGAAAAGGTTAAAGGAAGAGAGTTTATTGAATTGTATTTTTGTCTACCGAGTTACTGGGATTTAGATGATATGGAGAATCCAAATACCAATTGGGTATTCCCGTGGATTCAACGCCTGGCAAAACACGTGCTTGATAAACAAACGTGGTATGGTCACGGCCACAGTATGCCTTGTGGTGCTGACAAAAAACCACTTTCTGGATTGATGAAACAAAATCATTTTTTCTTGGTGGATCCGATACTATTAGAAGAAGAATTGTCACCACTTGAACTAGGAGATAAAACAATCTATTTTCTTGCGATCATTCCAATTTTCAAAGATGAATTGGATTTCAAAGTCGCTCGTGGTACTTTTAAATTGCTAGAAATATTTAACTTAAAAGGAGTCAACGAAAAATTAGATGATTTTCGCTTAACCTCATTGCGCGGGAAGTGGAAATTGTTTAGATTCTTGAAAAAGAGCTAAATCAAAAACACTTAGAATTAAAGAATTTTTGCTAACTTTCGTTTGAGCTAAGAAATTAATTCTGAACGAAATGAGTACTACTTTTTTGAAATTCGCCTTTTTGGGTGTATTACTTTACACCAGTTTTTCATTTGGACAAAATTTTAATCGAGCAAATGGCTTTTCAGCCCCTTTAATTAAAGAAAATTCCAACAAATCATCGCTACAAGAAGAAGAAATTCTTTGGGAAGAAAAAGTCTCAGAACGAACTTTATTTTCAAACAGTCATACCGCTCCAAATGGATTGGTTAAATCAGTTTTCAGCAAGGTTCCGATTCATTATTTGGATAATAACGGTGTTCTTCAGCCGATTAACCCAAACTTAAAAAAGGAAAGTGAAACACATTGGTCAGCGTTAAATCAAGCACATCCTGTGCATGTTTTTTCAAATGGTGCCTTTTCACTTTCGCTTAAGGATGATTTGCACCTTACAGTTGGAAATAAGAGTGTTATTAGCGGGCAAGAAGTTCTTGGAAATTTTGAAATAGAAGGAAACCATGGCATTCATTACAATGTAATGGATGGAATTGATAAAGAATTTTTTGTAAAAGAGAATGCGATAAAATATAATTATATACTGCATACGGGCGCATGGATTAACCCCAATACTCTATATTTTGATGAGAAAGTGGAAATTCCAAAGGGATATCGACTGATCAATAATTTATATAATGTTGAATTGGTAAATGAAGACGGAGAGGTTGTTTCCACTTTCCAAACTCCTTTGATCGTTGATGCTGCTGATGCTTTTATTACAACTGCTTATGCAATAGAAGAAAGAGATGGTGAAATCTTTTTACGAATTACTCCTCCTGTCGATTGGTTGAATTCTGAAGAAAGAGTATTTCCAATTATAGTTGACCCCATTGTTACAGGTCCAATTACTACATGGTCAGGAGGAACAATGCCCTCTTGTATTTTGCCAGCTTATAATTTAGATAGTATACAAGTAACAATTCCTGCAAATGTGACCATTACGGCCTTAAATATTACGGCGAGCTTTTACGCAGATCCATTTACAACTGCCACAATGGGTCAAGGTGAAATGAAATTCAAAACAAGTTGTGGTACTTCGCAAGCCTTTACCATTGTTGGTACAAATAGTACTTTACCTGGAACAGGTTATCTGGAAGATTTCAATATTTTTAATCCACTTACCTGCTGTTATGCTGAATCATGTAATCCAACTAGTTTTTATTTAACCATGATGTTAGGTAGAACAGGACCTGCAACTGGTTGCAATACAAATTATATTCGGTATGATCCCTTTACAACTTCATGGCCATTCCAAGCAGAAGTTATTGGAAAAACAGCGGAAGCATACGGAAGTAAATGGATTGTTCAACAGACAAGTATTTGTGCAAATACTTGCACAATAACCGGCACTGCTTATGCGTATTATGGTGTGCCTCCTTTTACCTATACCCATCCTTGGTCCACACAAACAGTGACGCAAGGAACGAGTGTTGGATGTAGCAATGGTTCCAACAATTTTCAATTTTCAATGACAATCCCTAGTTGTCCAGTTTATTGCGATACAGTTAATACGATACTTGTAGTGCCGCCACCGACAATTATCGATGCCTGTGGAAATGTAGTAACTGGCATTCCAAATGAAAGTGTTGTTTTAAAGCCCGTACCTTCGGTTGATGTTGTAATAGATACGATGATTTGTTCTGGGACACCTTTTACAATTGGGTTGCAAGCATGTATTCCAACTGCAATTGTTGATTGGGCAGGGAATGGTCAACAGGGAACTGGAGATGTTTCGAATACATTTAATAACAATTCTTCTGCCGTTTCAATTACCAATTATATAGCAAGTACTAATTTGAACGGTTGTTTTTCGGATACCGTAAGCTTAGATTTATATGTAGAGCCAAATCCTCTCGCTAGTTATTCGTACAGTCCAAATCCAGCAATTGTATCAATTCCAATTGATTTTACAGATGCTTCGCAAAACTATTCAGGAGCGATAAGCACATGGGATTGGGATTTAGGTGATATGACCACTTCTACCAATCAAAATGTTAATCATATTTATCCTTTCCCTGGAATTTATCCGGTTTGTTTGCATGTAGAAACAGCAAGTGGTTGTGTGGATAGTCTTTGTCAGAACATAAGCGTTGCCCCTGCCACAGTTGTTCCACCTAACATAATAACAGCTAATGAAGATGGGGTGAATGATCTATTGGCCTTTAAGTATTTGGAATTCTATCCAAACAACAACTTAATTATTTTGAATCGTTGGGGAAATCCTGTGTTTGAAAAAAGTGGTTATATGAATGATTGGGATGGTGGTGATTTATCGGAAGGAACCTATTTCTATACATTAAATATCAATGGGGAAGAACAAGTTTATAAAGGATTTTTTCAGATTGTTCGGTAAATGAATACGCTCATTTTTACTCATTTTAAGCTTGTTTTAGGATTAATTCTTTTTTACAAAACAAAAATAATTGCTTAATAATGTAACATTTTGTTTGTTTATCAGTTAAACAAGCATCAAATTAATTCAAACTATAAATTCTCTCCTTATGAAAAATCTATTTTTTGCTGCGACCTTGGTAGGAATGAGTTTAACTTCATTCGCTGCTCCTGTTATCGATTCTTCAACTACTAGTATAGTGAAATACGATAAAAAGAAAAACAAAAAGAAAGGTGCTAAAAAAGTGAAGCACCAAAAGTGCGAAGCTTACAACGGATAAATGAAACGCCCCAACTAGGGGCGTTTTTTGTTTAGAATTAAACGGCTTAGTTGAAAATCTAGATAATCTTTTGAAGCTCAAACATCCTAGGATGTTTGAGCTTTTACTTTCAGTACCCCGGGCCGGAATCGAACCGGCACACCCGAAAGTACAGGATTTTGAATCCAGCGCGTCTACCAGTTCCGCCACCGGGGCATTTGCTTATTTAGACTTCCTGATTGACAGGATAAGCGGGTGCAAAGTTAAGGTTTTTATTCAAATCTGCAAGTAAGAGAATTAAAGAATAATTTCAAAGAGAATATTTTGTCGTTAAGCTGAATTCTAATTCTGATGATTCTTTCAGTTTATGAATGTATTTTCTTGATTTCATTCGTTTAAGATGCTTCTCAATGCGTATTGCAGTTGTTATATTCTCTACTTCAAGAGAGTAGAATATAACCCAATCATCAGCCTTTGAAGTGTAGCTGTTTGGATATGTTTTATCTAAATGATTATTATATCTGAAGTTTAAATCTTGACAGCTTCCGATGTAAAATCGGTCAATTGAGGGAGAAAATAGGATGTAACAGTAAGCCATTCTTTTCAGCGTGTCTACCATCCCGACACATCGGGACCGCCACCGGGGCATTTGCTTATTTGGACTTCCTGATTAACAGGTTAAGCGGCTGCAAAGTTAAGGTTTTAAATCAATTTGTCAATAGAAACTTAATTTTTCTACGAAATCTTACTTCACAACCTTCTGTACTGATTTACGAGTACCTAATTGAACTTCTACAAAATAGATCCCCGATTGTAATTCACCAAGTCCCTTAAGTTCCACTTGTTCTTGTAGTTGAGGAGAATCTATACTGAATAGGGAAACAATTCTACCTGCAGCATCACGCAATATAATTTGCCCTTTTTCGAGTCCTTTGTTTTCAAAGTTTAAGTACAAGGCAGAGATAAATGGATTGGGATAAACTTCGAAAGAAACAGTTGAAATCTCCTCCAGACTAGCAAAACTGCAGCCATTCAACGTCCCAGGCATGTTGATATCTAACCAGTTCACTCGACGTGTCAACCAATCTTTTAAACGCTGAATTTCCTCCGCATAAGTTTGTGATGGAGCTTGAACTTCTCCCGTACCCGTTGCGGCACCCATGTGTCCCCATGTGAGATAATGCCAATCCTGACTCTCATTCACAACTGCTGCGATAGAATCTATCTTATTGTGCATATATGCTTCGCTGAGAATGTTTCGACGTAAATCATCGTAACGACAACGCACTTCATTAGCAAATAAGGTATCCTGTAATAAACGAATGTACCAGCCCGGTGCATTCACATCTTGATCGACTTCAGGATACATAAATCCAGAACCATCTTCAGCACCACTCCACATGTCTTTCAGTGCCCAGTCAAAATCCCAAACTGGACCTGCTTTTAATTTTCGGTAGGTACCATCTGTATGGTCTTTGTCTTTGTACAAGAAGCGACTTTTCTTATAACCATCTATATTTCTTGCTAATTCATTTATAATAAGGTAATCAATGAATGTTGGGACACTGATATAGCGACGATAACCGAAATTCGGATCATCAAAGTTTGCAGCATACAAAGCGGTTTCAAATTCATCCATGAAGTTTTGAATGTACGTCTGTTGTTCTAAAACGATTACATCTGGCTTCGGATAATAATACACATAGTGAATATCTAACCCTGGGAAACCAATTGGCGAAAAATTTGATTGCCATGAATCAGAATTGTCCCAATAATCAACTTTGATAATATATCCACCAGTTACATCTTGTCCTAAAATTTCGGTAGGCTCCAGTTTCGAAATATCCACTCTATTTGAATCGCGTTTGATTTTCTCTGAGAATAAATAGATTCCTTGGTATTCACCATTCAGCACAACATCGACATGATGAGAACGCACACCATAATTGCCCATACTTGCAAAAGTTTCATTTGGCAAGGCATTTCGCGCAAATGATTTATCGTTGTAATTCGCTAATAATAACCAATCATTTTCAGCTGGCATTCCGAATATAGATGAATCAATCGCCACTCCCAAATTGTCAATTAATTCTATTGAATAAGGTTTTTGAGGTAAAGAAAGTGAATAATTTCCGCGGTATTCAATCCCAATTTTCCCATTGTATTCATTGAATGGATCAATGAGGTGATTTCGGTTTCCGGGCCCATTGTAAACAATTCCCATATCCGCTGTAATTTTTATATCGTAATCAATTGTATTTCCATTTGTATTGATGACAACAATTGGTAAATCCGATTCACTGAATTCAAAATAATCGGCAGGAGCAGCTCCAAATGTGATTGACCAGTTTATAAGCACGCCTTCATCAGCGCCATAATTATCACTCACTCGTAAGTACCAAGTTCCATTCGGATTTTGTCCATTATTTACTGCGCCCATTTGACCCATAGGAATGAAAGTCCCAGTAAAAGGAGCCGTTCCTGCGGAAATAGATGCAGCAGCATTCATATTAAAACAAGTATTTGTCATATCGTCATCTCCACCACCAATTCCAGATGCTAAGTTTTTTACCGTTCCATCAGGAGCAACAATTTGAATGGTTAAATCGGCAAGATAGGTATGTGTCAAATTCAAACAGATTGTTTCAACACCAAAAGTTGTGGTGTTAATAGATGTTTGGGGAACAGTTACTGTTAAAGGAATATCGATTGTTTGATTATCTAAGATTGGACCAGTGCCACCCGTAAAGGTTTGAGCAAAAAGTCCGTTTCCTAAAAGGATACTAAAGAGCGTAAAGACAATTTTCATTTTTTTCGTGCTATTTTTGTGAATCGAAGTTATTATTTTTTCCGACTTAAGCCATGAAAAAACTACTCATCAAAAATATTAAAGCCTTACTTCAAGTTGGAGAAGAGATTCCTGCAGTTTTGCGCGGAAAGGAAATGGCTTCGGTTCCTCAAATTGAAAACGCCTATTTAGCAATGGAAGATGGAGTTGTTGTTGCCTATGGTTCAATGGATGATTGGGAAGGAATTTCTGATTGGAGAGATTTGGAAATAATAGATGCCGAAGGAAAATATGTGCTACCTGCTTTTTGTGATTCACACACGCATTTAGTATTTGCGCGAAGTCGTGAAGAGGAATTTGTGGACCGAATCAAAGGATTGACGTATGAAGAAATAGCCTTAAAGGGTGGTGGGATTTTAAATTCTGCTCGCCGTCTGGGTGAAATGTCTGAAGAAGAATTATTCGAACAGGCAAGTAACCGCTTGAATTTACTAAAGTCATACGGGACAGGAGCGATTGAGATTAAATCAGGTTATGGCTTATCATTGGACGCAGAATTGAAAATGCTCCGGGTTATAAAACGTTTGAAAGAAACAAGTGGAATTGCTATCAAAGCAACTTTTTTGGGAGCACACGCCTTTCCAAAAGAATTTAAGGAGAATCACCGTGGCTATATTGATATGATTATTCATGAAATGCTACCAGCCGTTGAGAAAGATAATTTAGCTGATTACATTGATATTTTTTGTGAACGGAATTATTTTTCTCTTGAAGAAATGGAGGAAATTCTTACTGCTGGGACAAAACATGGATTACAAGCAAAAGTGCATGTAAATCAATTTACCGTGATGGGTGGAATTAAGAAAGCAATTGAATTGGGTGCTCTATCAGTTGACCATCTAGAAGAAATTAGCGAAGAAGACATCGCAGCATTGAAATCATCTACAACGATTCCTACCCTTTTACCGAGCTGTTCTCATTTTATTGGAATTCCTTTTGGTGATGGACGAAGAATGATTGACGAAGGATTACCTGTTTCACTTGCGAGTGATTTTAATCCAGGGACTACACCAAGTGGAAATCTTGCTTTTGTTTGGTCATTGGCCTGTGTTAAAATGAAAATGACGCCTGAAGAAGCACTGAATGCATTAACAGTGAATGCGGCATATGCAATGGGATTAAGTGAAACACATGGTAAAATTGCACTCGGTCGAAAGTCGCCGATTTTAATTACGAAGCAAATTCCAAGTATTGCATACATTCCATACGCATTCGGCGATCAACATATAGAACAAATAATTTACTAGATCTTTCAAATCAATCAAATTGGTTGCCGAGCTGGGCCACCCTGAGCGACTGTCGAAGGGTCGAGGCACGAATTTTCAAATAGTTGAAGTCTATTAACAAAAGTTTAGAACTAAAATCTATTGAAATACCTTAACTTTACGAATCAAACGATGAAAAAACTATTCTCCATATTCCTTTTAATTTTTCCAAGTTTAACTTGGGCTCAAAATATTGTGCCTGAGAATGAATTGCTTTGGGAGATATCAGGAAATGGCTTGAAAGAAAAATCATATTTGTTCGGAAGTTTGCACTCGAATGATAAGCGCTTGTTTCGTTTATCTGATTCAACTTATTTTGCTTTAGATAAATCTAAAGCAATTGTATTGGAAGCAGATATTTTCTCTTTGTTTCCAGAATGGGATACACGAAAGGAACAAGTTACTTTGTTGTTCGATAATGAAGGAAATCCTTATACTGGATCTGCAAGATCAACCAAAACAATTTATGGTGATGAGGACGGGATGCCTCAGTTTTTGGATGCATATTTTCAAGAGTATTGTTACAATGCTGGAAAAGTGTTCTTTCCTTTAGAATCTGTTGAAGATCAAATCAACATTTTTGCTGAAGCTATTGTACCCGATGCAAGTGGTGTAAATTTCACGGCAGCTCAAATTTTACAAGATAAAATGATGGACATCTATTTGAAAGGAGATATTCGTTCATTGGATAAAATCATGCGTGTGAACCTTTCTCCTTTCCCTGGAAGCTACGAGCAATTGATTGAAGATCGCAATGTACAGATGGTCAAAGGAATCGATTCAATGATGCGCAAACAAGGACTTTTTTGTGCTGTTGGGGCAGGACATTTATCCGGAGAAAAAGGGATTATTCAATTATTGCGCAAACAAGGATACAAATTGAGAAAGGTGACTGCAAGTTTCAATGAAGTGCCGATTGCAGAGAAAAAGCGTGTGCGCGAAGCGAGAACATTTACTTATTTGAATGACGAAGTTGGATTGTTGGCTAATTTTCCGGGAAAACCTGTCGAAAAGAAAATTGGCGCAGGAAACACTTTTTTATTGTACCGAGAAATGGGACAGGGAAACACTTATTCAATTGAGTTAATTCCGATTGATGGCACTTTAAGTTTAAAAGATCAAGCAGATATTCATATTGCTAGTCCAGATGCAACACATTACAAATACAAATTGTTGGACGATGAGACAGAAATCTATGAAGGAATTTCTGATACTTACACAGAAGGTATGCACTGGGTGCGCGTTATGCAAAATGACCGCTACCTTGTTGTGATGAAATCATATGGTGGCAATAAATTCATGAACTCTAATCGACCAAGTTATTTCTTTAGCAAGGTGTGGTTTGAGTGATAACATCGAACTGATATAAATCATTTTTTTCGCAAAAATTAAAACATTAAAGCGGTAATTTCTTATTTTTGAAAGAAAACCGCATGATTTCTCGTCTTCTATTTCCGCAGTTTAAATCGAATTTAGTAAGCAATAAAGTGCTTTTATTGAGTGGTCCACGTCACGTTGGAAAGCAAACAATGGTCTTAAAAGCCATTGAAGAATTGCAGGTAAATTGTATTGAATTCAATGCTGCCGATAAGAAGATTGTGAAGCTTTTTGAAGAACCAAGCGCTGAATCAATCAATGCTCTTTTTAAGAATTCACCTTTTGTTGTGATCTACGAGGCACAATATGTATTGAAATTACAAGAAATCATCGAGTTGGTGTTATCAGGCGAAATTAATTCTACGATAGTGTTGTGTTGTTCTTATCAACCAGTGATGGATGAGGTGCTCCGAGAAGTATTACAATTGCAAGGATTGGAATTGAATTTATTGCCTCCTTCGTTTTATGAATTGGCACAACATTTTTCACTCCCGGAAGAAGAAAAGAATTTAGAACAACGCTTGATTTTTGGAAATTATCCAGAAGTGGTTATGAATCTGCCTGAAGCGGAAAATACTTTAGTGAACTTGTTGCAAGAAGTTATTTTTACCAACTTGGGCGTGACAGATCGCATCAATAAAAGCGACAAATTATTCAAAGCATTGCAGACAATTGCCTTCAATATCGGTGAACCACTTTCTTATAATGAGATTGGTGAAAAATGTGGAATTGACAATGAAACGGTCGAACGTTATGTTGATCTCTTGGAACGGTCAGATATCTTGTTGCGCATTCCAACTTACTTTAATGAACATCGCTACGAACTCAAGAAAAGTCACGTGTTCTATTTTGTAGACAATGGAATTCGCAATGCCTTGATTCGCAATTTTAATCCAATCGATTTGAGAAACGATGTTGACCAACTTTGGCGTAACTGGTTGATTTCTGAGCGTATTAAATGGAATAAATTAAACGGTAAATCGGTCGAGTATAAATTCTGGCGTACACATACCAAACAAACAATGGACTTCATTGAATTTTCTGAAGATAAAATCCAGGCCTATAAAACTTCGTGGGAGAAAAAGAAAAAAATGAAATTTCCGGCCATGTTCCTCGAATTATATCCAACGATAAGCACACATACTTTGAATCGATCAACGTATTGGAGTTTTCTTACTAAAAAATAAAAAGAATGTTTTTCACTGATAAAATTGCGGCATACATTCAAGAGAATCAACTTGATCCAAAACACCTTACTATTGTTTTGCCCTCAGAGCGCGCCATCAAGTACATTTCAGCATCACTTTTCCGTACAAATGGAAAACCAATGTTGGCACCTGAAATGGTCACAATTGATCGTTGGGTAAAATCATACAGTGAAAAAACGGTTATTGATCGCACACGCTTGTTAGTCCGTCTTTTCGCCGTGCAAATGGAGCAACCAGCAGATCCAAAAGACGCATCATTTGATGAGTTTAAGACTTGGGGAAGTATTTTGCTAAACGATTACGACGAAATCGACCGTTATCTCTTGTCTTCAGAAGAAGTGTTTAAGAATTTAGCCGATATCAAGGAAATTGAAAGTTGGTCTTTCAACTCGGAGGAATTAACCCCTGCCCAACAGCGCTTTATGGAATTTTGGGATCGATTGCCAGGTTACTACCGCCGATTGAACGAAATACTGAAACAAGAAGGTGTTTGTTACATGGGTTTAGCCTATCGTTCTTTGGCCGAAAACATTGATAAGCTGTTTCAAAAAGATTCCAAACGCATTTATTTATTTGCAGGTTTTAATGCACTTTCAAAGGCTGAATTGAGCATCATGAAACAACTGCACGTAATGGGTCGTGGACATATTTTGATAGATGCAGATAGCTATTACATGGACAGTCCAGTGCACGAAGCGGGAATGTTTATGAAGAATATGCTCAAAGAATTGGTGATTAAGGAACTTCCATTTGTCACGAATAATTTGTTGACACAAGCAAAAGATATCACGGTGATTGAATGCGTTCAGCATACAGGTCAAGTCAAAGCTGCAGCAAGTATTTTAGCTGAAATGTCGAAAGAAGACATTGATCAAACTTTAATTTTATTGGCCGATGAAGGACTAATTGTTCCTTTACTTCGAAATATTCCAGGTAAAGTTGGAAAAGCAAATATTACGCTCGGCTTACCACTTAGAACAACAGCCATTCGCACATGGATGGATATTTTGTTCAATATCCAAGAAAACAAAGTACGTTTCAAAACAGAATCCGTTTATTTCCAAGATTTACAAAAATTGTGGAATCATCCTTTTGTGACAAACATTATCACGAAGGATGAAATGAACAGTTTGACTGAAATGGAGCTTGACGCAGTGCGGAAAAACAAGATTTTTAGGAACAAACAAAGCGTTCCTGTTAGTCCGAAAATAGATGCTTTGCTTGATATGGCGACAGAAAATTGGCAGAACGATTGGACCAAAGCACTTTCACTTATTCGTTCACTTTCTCGTTTTATTCACGGCCATTTGCAGGAAACCGATGAGTTTAATAAGGCCTTGATTGAAGGATTTGATCAATCCATTGTCGATTTTGAAAACATTTTGCACGAAGGAATTCCGGCGATGAGTATTCGTAGTTTCAAGAATTTATTGCAGCAGCATTGGATGAATAAAAGCATTGCTTACCATGGAAATCCAATCAAAGGCTTGCAAATCATGGGGCTTCTAGAAACACGTTTACTCGATTTTAAGAATATCATTGTTTTAGGTTTGAATGAAGGAAAAATGCCACCAACGAATCCTATTCAAACAATGATTCCATTGGATTTGAGAGCATACCTGAAATTACCAACACCACGCGACAAACAAGGACTTTTTGCACACCATTTTTATCGTTTGCTGCATCAGAGTGAAAAAATGTGGATCACCTACAGCAGTGCTAAGGAAAGCATAGGCAGTAATGAGGCTAGTCGGTATTTATTGCAATTGGAGCTAGAATTAAGACGCAGAAATTCACTCATCAATTGGTCGAAGCTCTTGTATTCAATACCCGAAGAAAAACTCATTTTGAATGAGCATCGTATAGTGCAAAAATCACCAGAGATTCTCGATCGCATGGATCAAATTTTCCAAGAATCCGTTTCGGCTTCAGCTTTAAACAAGTATTTGTCTTGTCCGCTCGATTTTTACTACCGCTACGTGCTAGGCTTTGGGGAAGTGAAGGAAATTGAAGAAGATGTTGAAAGTTCTTCCTTGGGGACATTTATTCATGCAGTATTGGAAGAATTGTATGAACCATTTGCGCGTCACGACATGAATGGGATATTAAAAGCGACTCAACCCTCAGCAATTACATCTTACGATATTGATCGAATGTTGAAAGAGTTTCCGATGTATTTGGAGAATGAATTTTTGAATCACTTCAATAAAGATAAAGCGGCGTTTTCTTCAGGAAAGAACTTGTTGAGTTTTCAAATGGCCAATGAGTTAACCAAACGATTTTTGGAAAGTGAACGAGAATTTTTGTTGAAACAAACCGAACCTGTTTTTATTGAATACTTGGAAGTTGAATTAATTGAACCAATTGAATTGGAAATCAATGGCAGCAAAAAATTATTCAAACTGAAAGGGTTAATTGACCGCGTAGATTCCATTGGCGGAAAAATTCGGATTGTTGATTACAAATCAGGGAAGGTAAAAGACGAAGACGTATTCGTTAAAATCGGTAAGTCAGATGACGATTATTACAAGAAATTCACTGCCACAAAGCACGCGCTTCAATTAACGATGTATAGTTATTTGTATCGTTCGCGCTATGGAGTATTGCCAAAGGAAGTTGGAATTTATTCCCTCATCAATATAAGTAATGGATTTTTCGCGCTCGATACAAACAAAGGAATGACCTTGGAAGAAATTACCGATGTTTTCCCAGATGTTCTGCAAGAACTTTTCAGTGAAATGTATGATGAAGAAATTCCTTTCGAACATACTATCCAGCAATTTTCATATTGCAATTACTGCAAATAGAATTTTATTGACTGTTTTCAAGTATTGTAATTCATCGTTAAATAGAAAAAAAGTGTCATACAAGTTCATTGGACGCGTGGAATAATCGAGTGACAATTCATCCGCAGAATTAGACCGTAAAGCGACTTAACTCAGAAAGTTATTAATTACTTTAATTTTCAATTAAATAATATGCATAAGATGGATAAAACTAAAACGTGAGCTTTATCGGCGGTTCCGTTCGGAGCAAAGCGGAGAGTCGGAAAATTCCTTGGATGAATTGTGAAAAGCACTTTTTTGCTTACTTTTTTTTGCTTTGGAAAAAAAGTAAGAGATATCTTAATGGTTATAAGAGATAATCGAATGCATTATTTAAGGAATAAGTTCCTAATAAAAAAACCTGAAAAGAACCCAGAAAACGACCCTGTAGAGTCGGTAAGAGGTTGGATTCTTTTCAGGTACCTGCAAGGGAAAATAAAACCAGTGTTGAACAATCGTTTTTGTTCCAACAACTCTAAGACGTGAAATAAAATAAAATGGTTGGGTCAATGACAAAAAAAAACACTCACAAAACTGTGAGTGCCTTTTATATCTTACGTTGAATCTTAATATAATTCTAATTTCAAAGCTGAACGGTAATCTTTAATCTCCTCACGGTTGATTTTGTGCTCTGCATTTTTCAACAGATTCAACAAATACAACAAATTTTCTTTTTCTTCTATTTCGATAGGATATTCATTCGCTTCTTCATCTTCTTCATGTTGTGCTTGTACATCAAAACCATCACGATCTGTCAAAAATTCATACGTCAAACGCAAAACTTTAGTCACCAACGGATCTTGTTCTTTCAATGCGTATTCGCGAAGTTCTTTCAAGTCCTCAATTAATTTGTCGGCCTTAAATCCTTTCTTCTCCACCTTTTCGATGATCGCGTCTAACTTCTTATTTGCTGCTGCAAGTTTCATAATGTTCAATAAAATCAGTTCAGAACTTTGTTCTTTGTTGCATGCAAAGGTAAACAACTTCCCAAATATTTTGATGATTTGTAAGAAAACATCTTGTTTTTTTCATTTTTTCAAGAGAGAATGGATTTTCTTACCCTCAATCTTGACTGAAATTGTATTTTTGTAAAAAGACTTCTATAGTGGGCGAGCTTATTTTAAAAGGTATTGTAACTGGATTTGTTTTGAGCATAATGATAGGTCCAGTATTCTTCGTTCTTCTTGAAACAAGTATACGCCGTGGAGTTCGTTCAGCACTTGCTGTAGACCTTGGAGTTTTAATAAGCGATATTATTTACATCTTAATCGCTTTTGTGTTTTATTCTGAAGTTTCAGCCCTCGCAAAAGGCGATAATCAACATTTATTGAAAATTATTGGAGGAGTACTTTTTTTCGTTTATGGCATAGTAACGTTTTTTAAAAAACCTAAAAAAATAGAAGTTGACGCGATTGGGAATCCTGTCCAAAAAGTCGGTGATTACGTGCTTTTGGCGCTTAAGGGTTTTTTATTGAATATGGCCAATCCTTTGGTTATTTTTTATTGGTTTAGCGTCATGACGTTGGGCACAAAGAATTCAACTTCAAATGATCCACAGGAAGCTTCGATTTTGTTTTTCTTGGGTGTTATTCTTGTCACATTTTTTTCATTTGACCTTTTAAAAATATTTGGAGCAAAGAAATTGAGACCACTTGTTACTGATAAACTACTTGTTGCTTTGAACCACTTGATTGGAATTGTTTTTGTTTTGTTCGCTATTGTGTTGATTATTCAAGGAGCAATGGGAGTGTAACGAATAACACCCGATGGGTTATGAATTAAATTTTTTTTACATGCGCTTTCTACTTTTTCTTTCCATAGTATTTCTCTCCTCTGTTGTTGCTTTTTCGCAAGAAATTAAAAAGGAAAATCTTTCTAAAAAGGTAACACTTTATTGGGATTTTAATCGAACACAAATTCAAGCGAATGGATGCTATTATGTGGACGAACTTGGCGCAACGTCGGATAAACATGGAAAGTGGTTGTACTACGATCGTCTGGGCGTGTTGGAAGAAGAACGCAATTATTACAAGGAACAATTGCAAGGTAAAGTGATGTTTTATTACCCAAATGAAAAACCGAAACAAGAAGGTTATTTTTATATGGGTCGACAAGATAGTGTGTACCGTGAATGGCACGAAAACGGTAAGCTTTCCATTGAAGGGCACTATAAAATGAATGAACCAGTAGGTTCTTGGAAATACTACTATTTTGATGGTAGAGAAAAATCAATCGAAGAAACAAAACTAGGTGTAAATTATATCGTTTCATTTTGGTTGCCTGATTCACTGCACACCCAAACAGTATCCAATGGAAATGGAGAGTTAACGACTTTTTACAACACAGGTAGGGTTAAAGAATGGTACAATTACAAAGATGGACTAAAAGACGG
>JBIIKG010000062.1:0-13311 GCA_044233275.1 Crocinitomicaceae bacterium
GAATGTTGCAACCGTATTGTCATCATACAAGGTGTTCCGAATAGAAGATCCTACAACAAGATCATGTCGTTTAATTTCTTTGTACCACGTTAACTGTCCAAAAATGATTTGTTGTTTCGCCATGAAAGAGGTTGTACCGTAGAAGCTATTTTGATTGTGGTGTGTGTAGGAAGCGTTCAAATGTATTTTCTCTTTGAATGGAAGCTGATAATTCCCCAACAGTTCAAAACGATTGGTGTAAATGCTTTCTCCGTAAATACTATCACCTCCTCTAAAGATAGGCGACCAATTCATTTCGCCTCCCCAACGGTCCTCGTAAAAGTACCTTCCAGCCATGTGAAATGCTTTCTTCGATTTTCGATCAATGGTGAATTTTTGAAAAACGGAAATTCGTTTTTGGATGGTTAGATCCGTGAAATTATCCTTGTTATTATCAATAGGATTGGTGTACATAAATGTATTAATTCCAGTAATTCCAGAAATACGCTTGCCCAATTTCGATTTCATTGCCAAATCTAAATTTGTTTCTAACCATGAGTTAGAGAACACATCAACTGAAAGTAGTGGTGCTTTGTCAATCGTTTTGGTGATAATATTTATGATTCCACCAATGGCTTCACTTCCGTAGAGTGCTGATGATGGACCCCGAACAATTTCCATGCGTTCAATCAGTGAGTTCGGAATTCCAGACAAACCATACACACTTGAAAGTCCACTTACAATTGGCATTCCATCGATTAATATCATGGTGTATGGTCCTTCAAGACCATTAATGTGAATATCGCCTGTATTACAAATGTTGCAATTCACTTGCGGTCGCACGCCATTGATATTTTGTAAAGCCTCAAAAACGCTTGAAGTAGGATTTTTTCGAAAGAAAGAAGCATTGAATATTTCAACTGGAACGGTACTTTTTAGTTTGTCAATTTCCTTTAAACTACCGCTGATCACGACTTCATCAATGAGCTGTTCATTTGGAACTAAGCGAAAATAAAGTGGCTCAGTGTTCTTGACGATTTCAGTGTTCAATTCGAAAATGAAAGGTTTCGTGTCGTAAGAGTGTATTTTGAGCGTGTATGTTCCCTTGTTTAGTGTTAAAACTATTTTACCTAATGAATCTGTAATGAAGGATTTGTTTTGTTCTTGTATCGATATGACCGCGAATGGTAAAGCACTATTTTCTTTAAGTACTACAATTGAATAGCTTTTTTGGGCTAGAATTTCCAAAGGACAGCAGACAAGAAGAAAAAAGAGAACTAAAACCTTCATGTTTTTATTTGTAAAACTAATAAAGTTAGATTAGTCTAACAATTATTTTTTGAAATATATTAATATATTTATCCTAGGATTAGAAAATATGAGCGAATTGCATTTATCATTTACCGAAGAAAACTACCTGAAAGCCTTGGTTCAGTTGACAATTGTGGATACTGAAAAAGTAGAGGTCGGTACGAATGAAATTGCCCATCACTTATTAGTGAAACCGGCAACGGTAAATGATATGTTGAAAAAGTTGAAGGAAAAGGGCTTGGTCAACTATGAGAAGTACGGAAAAATCACGCTTACCAAAACTGGACAATTGGCAGGAATGTACATTTTGCGTAAACACCGATTGTGGGAAACCTTTTTAGCAGAGAAATTGGATTTCACATGGGATGAGGTGCACGAAATAGCCGAGCAATTGGAACACATACATTCAACAAAATTGGTCGATCGCATTGATGCATTTTTAGGATTTCCGAAGTTTGATCCGCACGGAGATGCCATTCCAGATAAGGATGGAAACATTACGATTCCCATTCGCAAATTATTAATTGATGTTCCTACAAATCAGCTTTGTCAAGTAGTAGGAGTGAAGGACAATTCCAGTGCTTTTCTTCAGTATGCCGACAAAATTGGGATAGCCATTCGCGATACAATCGAAGTTCTTGAACGCGAAGAATATGATGGTCAAACAATTATTCGCACAACAAAAGGAGATTTTACTGTGTCAAGTAAGTTTACGACGAATATTTATGTTTTGTTGAAACCTTGATTTACGGATTTTACTCGCTAACTATTACTTTGCCCGATTCTACATCACCATCACTAAATTCGATATGAATGAATCAAATCGATGAATATTCAAATCATCGAATATTCAAATCATCGAATCTTCTCAGCGTCCAAAATATTGATAAAATGAAATCCTTTCGGAGCGAATCCCTCATTGTAGAAGAACTTGTGCGCCTTAAAATTTGAAGTGTAAGAATCTAAGGATACCATTGAACATTCTTCTTGTTGTGCTTTTTCTGATAAATAATCGAATATCATTTTTCCAACACCTTTCGAACGCACTTTAGCCGAAACTACAAGGTTGTCAATTTCTAAGTATTTGCCACACCACAATTTTGTTCCAATCCAATATCCACTAACACCTACGCATGTATCACCATCAAAAACTGCAACTTGACCATAGCGATTGTTTGGTAACATTTCTTTCAGGTCTGCCAAGTAATTTTCAGGAGTTAAAGAAGGATAAAGTTCCTTTAATACATCCAATGTTTGGAGCATTTCATCTAATCCGTTCAATTCGCGAAGTGTCATTTCGTATGCTTTAAAATTAATTCAGTGTAAAATAACTCATAAATTCTACGATATTCATCAGTCCATGAATACGATTCTTGAAATCCATGCGCTTCAACTGGGAAAACTGCAAGTTCCCAATTTTCTTTCCCTAATTCGATGAAACGTTGACTTAAACGCACCACATCTTGAAATTGCACATTGTCATCAACCATTCCATGAAGCATCAACAATTTGTCTTGTAATTGGTTCGCGTAATAAATCGGTGAACTCTTTTTGTACGCTTCTGGATCTGTATCTGGGTAATTCAAAATGTTACTTGTGTATTCATGGTTGTAATGTGCCCAATCGGTTACAGAACGCAATGCGGCGCCACATGGAAATTCAGCAGGAGCAGTAAGTAATGCCATCAAGGTGATGAAACCACCGTATGATCCACCATAAATACCAATGCGTGTTGAGTGAATACCCAATTGTTGTACTAAATAATCTTTTCCAGAAAGTTGATCTTGTAAGTCTTGTCCGCCCATGTGACGATAAATCGCTGTTCGGTAATCGCGTCCATATCCTTCACTCGCACGGTAATCGATGTCTAAAACGGTGTATCCATTGTCGACCAACATGTTGTGGAACATGTATTCGCGGTGATAAGTGCTCCAATAGTTGTGGGCGTTTTGCAGATAGCCTGCACCGTGAACGAAAATAACTGCCGCTGAATTTTTGTTGGAAGATGGATTGTAAATTCTCGCGTAAACATCCTTTCCGTCGCTTCCTTTAAACGTGATTACGTCTGGTTCGCGCCATTTGTATGAATCAAACGCTTTGGTTGTTGAAGTTGTTAACTGAAGCATTTTCGTGTTGCTCACGTTTGGCGCGGAATAAACTTCCCACGGTTTATTCTTGAATGAATAACGAACCGCCAAGGTTTTTTCATCCGGCGACAACGTCACATCATGGTAACCTGCGCCTTGTAAAATAGGAACCATTTTTTGAGCAATAATATCGTAGCGCAAGAAGTCTCTGTTTCCGGGGTGAGAGCGATTGGCACTGATGTAAAAACAGGATCCATTATTAGAAAGCTGAACATTGTGTACTTCCCAATTTCCAGAGGTCAGTTGTTGTTTCTTTTTCGTTTTAACCGAGTATTTGTACAAATGAGAATAGCCTGTTTCTTCCGATTGAAAATAGATGTGTTCATTGTCTTTTAGCCAACCTAACGTTCCTTCTGACTCATTCCAACTGGAAATTCCTGGTCCACCAATCCATGCATCGTCATGTTGATGGTCGATTTCAGTGAAAGAACCGTCCTTTAAATTGATTAATACAATCCAACGATCTTTGTTGTCATATGAACGAATGTCGCAAACTGCTTGGGAATGAATAGAGGAAAAATGTAGGCTGTGCATAACATGTTTTCGATCTTTTTCGTATGCCTGACTATCGTTCAAATAAGTTGGTTTTTTGCGGATATCGCTTAGTTTGGAAAAATCTACTAAATAGGTACTGTCCTTTTCGATTGCATAAATTCCTAAGAAATGAGTTGCTTCTTCAGTACCAACTTTTGCTCTAGCTGGATTAATCTTACTGTATCCATCCGCCGTAATATGGTGCTCAACTTCGGTATCAACTTCTGTAGGATAATTCGATATTCGGAATGAAATGAAATTTCCATCCTTTGAAATTTGAATATTTTCAAGAGAAGATTTTCCCAAGTAATAAGGTGTCGGAAGTTTGTAAACTTGGCTTTGTTGTCTTTTGTACCATTCTTTGCGTGTTTCCTTGTCGCGGATGTATTGAAACAACTCTGTTTGTTGCTGTGTTAGGAAGTTACTTTCGCTTGACTTTTTCTTTTCGTCGCCACTGATGAAATTGCTGACTTGTCGGATAGAACTCTTTGCAGCATCATAACAGAACAGGTTATTGGCTTGCTGGAAAAAGACTTGGTTCGGGTCATTCACGCGTTGAATGTTATAGATAGCTGAAGAGGATTGATAAATGAGATTTTTCGTCTTTGTTTTTTTATTGTAAGCGACTAAGCATCCGTCTATGGATTCGTATTGGGTCCAATAAGCCTGCTGTGATGGATCAAAAACTGATATGTCTTTGGTCGGATGCAATATAGGCACTTGACTTTTAGCTGCTACCGGAATAGAGTAGAGAGAAGGCCCGGGATTGTTAGCAGGATTCCATTGAAAAAAAAGCGTTGATCCATCTGTACTCCATTGAATATTGTCGGGCTGATGACCAATAAAAGCGTTTCCTTTCATGATCTCTTTCAATTGTAATGCGGAGCTATTTGGAATTGGCTGTTGCGCACAAGCAATGGAAGTCAGAATAAGGATAAAAACGAATGAGCTTATTTTCATGATGAAGATTTTATGTAAAAATAAAAAAGCTTCGCGAGGGGCGAAGCTTTTCTGTGATTATGTTGTGATATTGACTTGGATTTAAAATTGATTTTTTGTCAATTTTATTGCGTGAAAGTATTGATTTTACACGCTTGTTCTAAATAGTTGAATTTTGTGTTTAAACCGATTTTTAACCAACCAATGTCTTTTTAATTTATCGTTTTGAATTAATCGCTTTTTTGCTTTTCTGTACATTAAACCCAACATTGACACCCGTCGTTCCACCACCTTTTTGAGAAGAATAAAAGATGTTAACGGGGATATTTAATGCTCCAGCTCTAAAAGTGCGACCGAAAGCAAAAACAAACTGAGTACTTAAAGTTGTAGTTCCTCTTGTATCACCATGTTTTTTGTCAAAATTATATCCTTTATTAAATTCAGATGGGGAGGGAGCGATAAAGTATCCTTGGGTATTGTATTCTGGATTATCAGCTAATTCTGTATTCGCATAATAATTCCAATCACTTTCTGAGAAATAGGTTCCTTGTTCACCGAATGAACCTTCCGTATCGAAGAATCCTTTACTTGTCTTTTTCACACTAAAGCCAGGACCAAAGGCAATTTCCCAGCCTGCTTTCCCAAATCGAAAACCATTCATAATGTTTATTGAAGGGATGAATAAACCTTGCTCAAGCCCGTTAATGTTTACAATTCCCTCAATTAAAGCAGAGAAATTTTCAGTCCCCACATACTGACCTTCAACTTGATATCCAATCATACTAACCCCAGGGAATACACCTAAACCTCCTTGTCCTTCAGGACGTCGAGCGAATTCATTCATGCTTCCAACCAAGTAACCATAACCTATTCTGGGGCCAGAATTGTTGATTTTACCAACATTTGTAGATGTTATTGGTTCGTTTTTAAAAGCAAGTTTATCCGCTAATTCTTTCGGATATTCAACGCCGTACATTTCTTTTAATGTGATTTCAATCATTCGTTGAAGTTCAAGTTCTTGATCGTCAAACTCACGGAATGATGATTTATAAATCGATTGATTTTTTACATCAATTACTTTAATTGTAATGACGATTTTACTTCCTAATAGGTCATAACTTCCGCTTGCCATATAATCGACTTTAAGTGCGTTACCGAGTTTAACGAGACAATTTTGTCCAAGGCAGTTTGATTGAAATTCATTATTTCCTTTCGTAACGTCATTCATGTCAAATTCATCGAGGACAATAAATTTATCTAATTTAATGAATTCAAGACGCATCATTTTAGCAACACTTTCGGTTGGTGTTGAAAGGCCATTGATGTTAGGATTAGCAACAGCAACATTTGGTTTTCTATCTTGTGAGAAAACGGTTAAACAATTGATTACGATAAAAAGGGCGATAAATGGATTTTTTGATTTCATATTTGTTCATTTTAGTGTTGTACAAATATTTGGACTTTTTAATTGCGGAAACCAATCGAATGTCGCAAGGACTAAAAGTTTATTTGCGAATTCCGCAACTGAGCTTCTATTGCTAAACTTATTTTCAGTTTGGGTGTTACTCCTTTATGTTTATTCGATTTTTTTTAGTGCTTTCGTTAACCGTATCATGTTCTTGTTTCTCGCAAGAGATGTCAGCGTCGTCAGTGTTGGAATTTCCACCTGATCAATCCAATTGTGAAATTTATTCAAAGCATACTGATTGGCTTCCAGATGCTTTCGTTAATAATGCTATATGTGCTTGTTTGAAGATTCCTAATGAGCCAAGTGCCAATATTATTAGACAAGTATTGATTGAACGATTGGATTCAGTTGAAATAACGCTTAAAGTCAAGGCGATTGAAATGAAAAGTATGTTGTATAAAAAGGAAATCTCAAAACATTCATATAATCGTTTTGTAAAAAAGGAAATTACACCAATGATTCATAAAGATCACATCATCGCTTATGAAAAAGCTGGTTGTAAGTCAGATCCAGCGCCCTATTTTGGCTGGAAGCAAATTACAACGCGCAAAGTTAAAAGTTGTAAATTAATCTGGTTTTCTATCCGATATTTCGGTGGTTCTTGTTCTGGTAAGTGGGGACGTTGGTAAGTAGTGAAATAACTGCATCCTCGAATCAAATTTCTAAATCAGCTTCAATTTTCCTTTTGAATGTGTTTATCGTTCGATCAAAGTCATAAAAGAAATTGTTGCGCTCTTTTTCGTTGACAATGCTTACAATACTAGAATTCGCAAGCTGTTTATCTAAGATATGTTTTGTATCATTCAAATAGCGTTTATCTTCTGTTTGAAGATAATTCATTATGTTATGAGTTATATAAATTCCTTCTAGGTCGTTGCTTTTATAGTAAAATGTTCCGTCGGTATTAATCGTTTCATTCAAATACATTTCAAATTCATTCCCGCTTGCCGGTGCTGCTGTCCCGAACATGAATTTCTTACCTACGGTTGCTTGTTCTTTTAAATGTTGAGAGAATAATAAGATACGTTCGCACAGAAAAATTGCATATTCTGGATCCTCAAACAAGTGTGATTTGAAATAATAAAGAATTTGTCGCAAGAATCCGCGCATTAACTCTGGGTCATATATTTCTTTGGATGGAATAGCATTGTAAATTTGAAGTATTTCTTTTCCCAACTCAAAGGCTCTTTCACTCGTTTTTTCATGTTTAAATAACTGTTCGCGGTATTCTTCTACATGAAGATGTGTTTTTGCCCAAAAATAGAGTTTGAATCGCACCAATTGAGGAAAGTTCAATAACTGAAAAAACTGCGTATTGTTAACGCTCAATATGATTTCAGCATGACCAAGTTTCTTCAACTTCTGAAACGCTTCTAAAATTCCTTCTAAATAGGATTCTAAACTAAAATCATACGAATCGAATGGGGGATAACCAAAAACAACATTGCCTTTTTTGATTTCAATGAGGGCATCGAATGAAATATCGTAGGTCTGACATATCTTTTTTATTTCGTTGATTGTCAATGCAGTTTCTCCCCTCAATCTGCGGTAAACTGCATCCTGACTGATACTTAAAACGTCTGAAAGTGCCATTCCAAGCGAATCTTTTCCAGCGATTTTACCTTTGACAATATCAAATAATGTTGTTTGAAGATCCTGTGTCATAATGTTTGTTGGTTCGTTAAATATCGCATTTATAGTTAAATATGCAATTTTTTTCAGGTACCAATTCCAATTTCCGAATAATGTAGTATCTTTGCACCCTTGAATTAAATAATTTATAAATCGAGGTTTCGTACCTCACATTGTAAAAACAATTATGGCAACTCGAATTAGATTGCAAAGACATGGTAAGAAAGGAAAAGCTTTCTTCCATTTAGTAGCTGCTGACAGCAGAGCGAAAAGAGATGGTAAATTCATCGAAAAATTGGGTATTTACAATCCAAACACAAATCCAGCAACAATCGAAATCAATTTTGATCGTACATTAAGTTGGGTACAAGTTGGAGCTGAAATGTCTGAAACTGCACGTGCTATCCTTTCTTACAAAGGAGTACTTCACAAAAATCACTTGTTGAATGGTGTGAAAAAAGGTGCATTATCAACTGAACAAGCTGAAGCAAAATTTGCTGCTTGGTTAGCTGAAAAAGACGCGAAAGTTTCTGGTAAATCAGAAGGTTTAGCTAAAAACGCAGCAGCTGATAAAGCGGCGCGTATGAAAGCAGAAGCAGAAGCAAACATTGCTAAAGCAGCTGCATTAGAAGCGAAAAATAACCCAGTTGAAGAGGTTGTTGAAGAAGCTCCAGAAGCAGAAGCAGCAGTAGAGGAAACAACTGAAGAAGCTCCAGTAGCGGAAGCAGCAGTAGAAGAAACAACTGAAGAGGCTCCTGCAGCTGAAGTAGTAGTAGAAGAAACAACTGAAGAGGCTACAGAAGCTCCAGCTGAAGAAGCAGGAGAAGAAGAAGCAACTGCTTAGTAATATTGACATTGAATGAATAAAGCAGATTGCTTTCATTTAGGATATGTAGCGAAACTTCACGGATATAAAGGTGAAGTTTCGCTGTTTTTAGACGTTACGAATCCGGAGGATTACGAAACGCTCGATGCCGTTTTTATTGAAATAAACGGACAATTATCCCCCTTTTTTGTTGCCTCATTTAAGTTGAAAAACAAAGGTTTTGCTGCCGTCAAATTTGAAGGTGTTGATTCTGAAAATGATGCACGAATTCTACTCCGCAAAAATTTATTTCTTCCTGCTCAAGTCCTACCGAAATTATCAGGTAAAAACTTCTACGATCACGAAGTGGAAGGATTCACTGTTATTGATACTAATTTTGGTGAAGTAGGAATAATTGAATCTGTTATCGATTTGCAAGTGAACCCATTGCTGCAAATCATGAATGGTTCGAAAGAGGTGCTGATTCCACTGATTGAAGGAATCGTAAAAGAAGTGGATCGTAAGAAAAAGACGATGACAATCACTGCTCCAGAAGGATTGATTGAGTTGTACTTAAGCTAAACCATCAAGAAGGGTTTTTCTATCATGTCGATTTTCCACTTCAACCAATTTTCTGTTCAGCAAACAAATTCCATTTTGAAAGTTGGAACGGATGCAATGGTGCTTGGCTCCTTGGTGAAATCGGGAAACGCCAGACACATTTTGGATATTGGAACTGGTACAGGTGTTCTCGCACTTATGATGGCACAAAAGTATCAGACTGCGAATGTAACAGCAGTTGAGGTAGACGAATTAAGCGCAAAGGATTGTCAAGAAAACTTTACCAACTCTCCTTGGAACCATCGCTTAGAAATCATCGTGAAAGACATACTAGACTTTGAATCGACCAAACGTTTTGATTTAATCATATGCAATCCACCTTTCTATTCGAACAGTTTGTTAAATGAAGACAAACGATTAGCTTCTGCCAAACATGCTAGCTATTTGCCTTTTGATAAGTTGTTTGACAAAATAGTTTCTCTAATGAGTGAGAATGGAAGTTTCTGGATGATTCTTCCATTTCAAGATAAGCAGTTAATAATGGAAATCGCTGAAAAATCTGGCTTATTTCCAGAAATCGACTATTCAGTCAATGGAAAACCAAATCAAGCTGTGCGGACAGTTTTTTGCTTTGGTCTCTTAAAACCAACAGCCATTGAATCACACGAAATTACAATTCGAAATAATGATAATTCTTACACCGAAGCATACAAAAAACTAACAGTAGATTTCCACGGAGTCAAATTATAAATACTTACTTATTTGCTCGTTTAACTCTACTTGAATAGATACTCCTTTGTCGTTATTGTACCAATTTTGTAAAACGACTTTTTGTTCTTCTAAAGTAAGATCCTTCTTTTTCATTTCTAGAAAAATCTGTTGACAAGGCGCAGGACGGGGACCCCACACAAATAAATCCTCATTTTTAGAATTTCGAACAACTAAAATTGGTATGGCTTTTCCACTATTGGTGAGGTAATTGTTAATTTCTGAATTGTCTGAATCGCGCAGTTGAATTTCTAGTTTAATGTTAGGATTCAATTCTGCCATTTTTGCAATAAACGGCACACTATGCGACGCATCGCCACACCAAGGTTCAGTAATTAAAACCCAATGTTGTTCGTCCTTAATTTTTTCAATTGTGTTTGTTAATTCTTGTGATAAAACACCCGTTTTTATCCATCTGTTTTGACGTGAAGCATTCAGCTTCACATACTCAACAAAATGTGCGTCATCGTAAGGTGCAGTTGTATTGTTTCCGTCTAAAATCTCTTTGAATAATGCTGAATAAGTATTGAAATCCATGTTTGTATTTTTTTACAAAGTTAAGCAACAAGAATGGTTAGATATAGAACAATTGTTACAAAAGAAAACCCAGTTGAAGACAACTGGGTTTTAAAATATTCGTTCGAATTATTGGGGTAAGCAGACAACAAAGAGTTCTTTTGTTTCTTTATTGCCATCGTGGTCCTTTTCAACATCAATAAACAATTTTACAGTTGTTGTGTCACTAAAATTGTTTGTCCATGAATCATTGATCGTATAAACAGAACTATGAGAATCATAGACTTGTGAATAGATTGGATTTCCAGTGGTTTGGTTGGTAAACGTAACGATATAGCCATGCATTTCAGCTGACCCATTAATTGTACCTTGGAGATGAACAGCCTGACCATATGCAATAGTGTCATTTGCAGTTGGAGAAGTAATCGTTATTGTTGCCGTTACCGCCGTGTCTTCCTCATGTTTCTTGCAAGAAACAGCTATGCTTAAAAGAAGAGCTAAAATTAAATATGTTTTCATTTTTTAGATTTTTTAGAAATTAAATAATTGATTGAAACTTGAAAAGCTTCTTTTTGACTAACGTCACCATCGCCAAGTGATTGAACAATGGGTAATTGACCGGACACAGAGAAGAACCAGTTGGATTGAATATAATTGAGACCAATTTTTCCATTTAAAGTAAAACCATGGTTTACACTTTCACTTACAATCTTACCATCAATACGATCTTTCGAGAATTGATTCGCTTGCAGTCCTACAAACGGTCTGAATAGTTTTGAATTCTTGCTCAAAACTCTAAAATAATTCAAACCTAGGTTCAAGATATTTCCATATTGAAAACCATAGTTATTTTCAAAACGATAAGCGTCTGATGCTTCAAATTGAAAACCAAAATTTTTCTTTTGCCACAGGTAGTTCATTGATATGATCAAATCATAAGCACCAGTTCCAGGATACATATTTGACATGGTGTGCACATCCTTTGCATAATTGCCAGTTGGGGCCTTTAAGCCAATTCCTGCATTCAACTGAATTTTTAATTGACCAGTCGAGTCTACTTGGATGATTGGTGAAAAGAAAGCCAGAAGACTAATATCTCCTATTCCAGATTGTGTTGTGCGGGTACTATTTTCGTTTTGTGTAACAAATGAATAAGGTAAAATCCCCATTAATTGCCAGCGTTTCGAAAGTTGAAATTTTCCAACAACATCTGTCATAAAGAAATACTCCGTTGAAGATGTTTTGCCCGTTAATATTGAATGACCTTGACTATTGAATCGTCGGTAATTTGATCGGATACCTAAAAAATGAAAGTCGTTAGTTGGTGTAAAACCCATGCCTCCAGATGTATTTACGCCGCCACAAACGTCACATGCGTACATCTGAAAAAACAAGAGCACACCAACAGTTGTTAGTATGATATTTTTCATATTGTTTTTTCTAAGTGAGAAATTTGGAGCAATAATATGCTCTTGATTTACTTAGATTTAACAGGGTGGATGAAAAACGCTTTGTTTTAAAGTAGATAGCTCAACTTCTGAATAGTAAAAATGAACTGAAGAATCGTTGTTAATTAAATATTGCTCACTAATTATGGCAATTTTTGTTGATTCAAGGTATTGAACATCTACTTTTTGAAGATAAGGATTATTCTTGTTCGTTGAACTTTTTTTCGTTTCCTCTAATTCAATTTTTCGCAATTGTTTCGCTAAATAACATTGACCGTTGCAGTTAAGCATAGGTCGCGTTTTATTGATACACTTTTCTTCAGCAATTCGCTTCTGGTCCAATTTAAACCAGATTTCCCATCCCATAAACAAGAGGCTCTTGCCGAGGAACGCGCTAATTAAAAGTATAACAGCGAGGTAACGCATTTTTAGTAAATCGAAGGGTATTTCTGTGGATTTACCTCATTCATCATTGCATATACCTTTTCAACGATATCGTCAACGCTTGGTTTTGAGAAATAATCTCCGTCAGAACCATAAGCAGGACGATGATCCTTCGCACTCATTGTTTCAGGTGCAGAATCTAAATGATAGTATCCTTGTTGTTCAACTAAGATTTTATCAAGAATAAATCCAGTTGCACCGCTACTTACATCTTCATCTACAATCAATAAACGATTTGTTTTTTGCAAAGAACCTTTGATCATATGGTTAATATCAAACGGTAATAAAGTTTGACAATCGATTAATTCAACTTCAATTCCTAACTCAGCTAATTGCTTTACGGCTACCTCACACAAGTTGAAAGTTGATCCATAAGACACCAAGGTCAAATCACTTCCTGTTTTAACAATTTCAGGAACTCCTAGTGCTTCTTTGAATTCCCCAATATTTGTTGGCATTGGTTCTTTCGTTCTATATCCGTTCAATGGTTCAATCACCAAAGCTGGTTCATCTGCTTCCATTAATAAATTATAAAAACCTGCCGCTTTTGTCATATTTCGTGGAACACATACATGAATTCCTCTTAACGAATTGACAATCATACCCATCGGTGAACCACTGTGCCAAATACCTTCTAAGCGGTGTCCACGAGTACTTATGATTAATGGTGCTTTTTGTCCGCCTCGCGTTCTGTATTGAACAGTGGCTAAGTCATCAGACAATATTTGAACGGCATAAAGTAAATAATCCAAGTACTGA
>JBIIKG010000063.1:0-13278 GCA_044233275.1 Crocinitomicaceae bacterium
TTTTGCGTTTGGAAACATTTCGTATTTCCCTGCAACATAATTTTTCAAAAGAGCGGTCATTTGATCATCAAATGCTTGATATTTTGAAAGCGTGTTATCTGTAAAATCAGTTGCGAAAGCATCATACAACTTGTATCCTGCATCTTTCTTCAATTTTGCTATCGATTTTTTCTTAAATCCTTTCAAAAATGCGACATAGCGATCCTTATTCGTCAGAATTGATTTAGAATAAATCACTTTACTTAAATCGCCAACATTGTACTTATACATTTCTCCAGATGAATTTACTGGCTGTGTTTGCTTCAAGTATTCTTCTGTTAACAATTCGAAAATCTGCTGATCCACTTTTGAATCGTAATTTTTGAAGAAACCATCTGCTCCTTTAATCAGTTTATCAATTGTAGTATTCAACTCGCCTTTTTCAACAAGGCGATCGTGGTTTTTGATCAAATCTTTTAATCCACGCGCCAATTTGTATAACTCTGGTCCAACATATAAATATTCAATCGCCATGTTATACTTAAATTCCCACTGATTTCCTTCATCGTTCAACTTATTCATCAACTCAATTGATTGACCATACATTTTGCTCCATTCAGGCTTTGTTGAAGCCATTGTATTGTATTCATTTTCTCTTGAGACTTTAATAGAAACGGCATCCAAACGCTTCAATCCGTCAATTTGTCCAATCCACTTTTTATAGGCATTTGCAATACTTGCTTGCTTCGCAGAATACTTAATACGCACCTCATCAGAAGCGCGCATGGCCGCATCAATAACGCTTAGTGATTTTTCCCGCATTTTGATTTGTGCTGGACGTTGTTTCTCGATGATAAACTTCAAATAACCTGAGACAACGTGCTGCTCTGTTTCACCTGGGAAACCATAAACCATTGTGAAATCACCTGGCTTTCTATTTTGAAATGATATTGGTAAGAAATGAATTGGTGTATAAGGGACATTCTTGTCAGAAAATGCCGCAGGTTTATTATCTGCTCCAGCATAAATTCTAAATACAGAAAAGTCACCTGTGTGACGCGGCCAAACCCAGTTATCGGTATCTCCACCAAACTTTCCAATCGAATTTGGAGGTGTTCCTACTAAACGTACATCCTTAAACACTTCCTTCACAATAATGTAATAATCATTCCCGTAGTTGAATGGTTTGATCTCAGCTTCATAATGTGTCCCAGTTGTAGCATCCTTAACCAATTGCTCTACATTTTTGCGAATGGCAGCATCTCTCACTTCTGGATTATCTGTGGCTTTCACACCATACATTACCGAAGCTGTTACGTCATCAATTCTGACCATTCGTGAAGCAGTCAAACCAGCATTCGGTAATTCCTCTGCAAAATTCTTTGCCCAAAAACCATTTTTCAAGTAATCTTTTTCTAATGAAGAATGTGATTGAACTTGCGAATAACCACAGTGGTGATTCGTCAACAACAAACCTTTTCCTGAAACTAATTCGGCTGTACATCCACCACCAAAATGCATAATAGCATCTTTCAAACTTGAATTATTTACATCGTAAATATCCTTTGCACTTAATTTCATTCCCTTTGCTTTCATATCAGATTCAAAAGCAGCAATTAGGGATGGAATCAACATTCCCTCTTCTGCGAAAACCTGTAAAACTGTTGCAAATAATAAACTAAATGATAAAATGTATTTTTTCATGAGAACTAATTTGTCTAATAATCGTCAATTTGACTTTACAAAATGTGAGGATCAAAAATAGTGAATTCTTCTGATTTTTAGTTCATTTCAAATGATAGTTTGTCAATAATGAAGCGCGATTTAGCAGAAAAATGAACTAAAAAAACGTGCGAACCATAAAAAATACGATTTTTGTATTCATGGATTTATTGAATTTCATTTTTAGACTTGGGGTTGTTTTTGCGATTTTTGGTTTCTTGTTTGGCCTATTTGAATTCGGACTAACATTACTTCGTGGAATCAGACCAAAAACAATCGCAGAAGAATATGCAATCAAAGGAATTAAGTACCTATTCTTAGTTGACGTAACATTTTTATTTTGTTTGGATCTTTCAGGCGAACAAATTTCTATGTATAACTTGATCATGGCCATATTTGTTTTGTTGACTTATTTTATTGGAAAATTTCAAAACCGCCAGCAGCAATTAGTCATGTTTCAAATGATGGGAAATCAAATGGGTAAAAAACAGACTACCTTTAATTTAAAAGCTGAAATTGCGGTAATTGGATTAGCAGTTGGCTTATTTGTTTTGTTTGTTTTCTTCCCTGAATATGCTAGTAATCCAGCTTCACTTTGGTTTCATGAAAGCATCATGGACATAGAAGATACACCCGTTTTTGGTTTTATTTTCAAGGTAATTGGGTTTTTCTTCTTGGTGAGTATGATCATTAAAATGATTAATGCATTTGGACTGTTGCTTACAGGAAGACCATTCATGCAAATGCGATCAGGATTCAAACAAGGTGGACAGCAAAAAGAAAAGAAAGACGACGAGTTTGATGACTATGAAGAACTTAATTAAGTTCTTTCATTTATTAGTTTAAGCATTCTTTCAATCTGAATGATTAAGGGTGATTCTTCATCGTTTTTAAGTTCAAAATCAGCCAAGGGTTTCTTTTCCTCGTCACTCCATTGTTTTGACATGCGTTCCAAAACACTTTCCATCGAACTTTTGTCACGTTCCATGACGCGTCTCACTTTTAAATCAACTGGAGCCGTAACTAATATTGTCGCATCCATCGTTTTATATGCGCCTGTTTCAAAAAGAATTGCTGCTTCGTTAAACACGATTGGGGACGATTGTTTATTGGTCCAATTAATAAATGCCTCCCGTACCTTAGGATGAATAATTTGATTGACTTTCATTCGCAATTCATCATTCTGAAAAATGACTGAAGCCAAAAAAGGACGGTTCAATTTATCGTTTTGATAAACTTCCGTCCCTAACAATGTTACTAATTCTTTACGAATTGTTTCGTCGGTATCAACTAATTCTTTTGATGCTACGTCAGAATAGTAGACTGGATAATCCATGGCTTCAAGTATTTGTCCAACGACACTTTTTCCTGAACCGATTCCACCGGTAATACCAACTTTTTTCAATGAGATTTAAATTTCTTCTACTTCAATCATTTTGAAAGGAAGTTTGATAATTGCTTGGTAATCTTCACCTGCTTCTTCCATATCCTCATCATCCTCTTCAAAGTACCAATTCACATGCACAGCAGAAGTTCCACCGTTCAAACGTTCTAATTTTTTGAACAAATCTAAAATACATTTTGATGATGATGTGTTGAAATACTCCAACTTTATATCAATCGTTGTGCTTTCTTTAGGCGTTTCTGCATACTGGTCAATCCAATCATTCAATGGCTTATAAAATTCAATTGAATTTTCAGGTATTGATCTTCCTCGCAATTCTAACTTGCCAGTAATTGGGTCAAAACTCACAGATGGCGTTTTTGCCGATGCCTCCAAAAATAAAATTTCTGCCATAACCTTATCCTTAATCTATTTTTACATTCAAGCAAAAAAAACTTGTTTCTTCATTTATAGTTAAAAACTCAAAATCTAATTTATTCCCAGATTTACGAGCAATATCAATCATTCCTAAACCAGCCGTACCCTTTGTTGAAATCATAGACAATTCTAAACTCGTTTGATAATATTCTCTCAAACCTTCTTTATCCATAGAATTGATAATCTGCAAACGTTCCTTCAAGTCACCGGCTTTAGCTATATCAATGTAATTTCCTGTACGAATTGTAAAGACGCCATTTTCTTTAGAAATCATCACTAACGCTGACTTACGCTCGATACTTTCCTGCGTATTAAAAGCGTTTTCATCAACGTGATGATACAAATTCTGAAGACATTCAACCAAAACATTGAACACTTTCTTCTTTGTTTTTGGAGATTCATCCATGGATTCCATTTTGGTTTCCATAATCTGTAATACCGAAGCTAGGAGCTCGGCTGTCACCAATCCCTTGAAAGAAAGAATAACATGTTCTTCCTCCATGGCTCGGTACAAATTATATACGTTGACCAATGACATAGCGCAAATGAAAAACAAAGATAATGAATTGGACATCAAGACAAACAAATCTTCTAATTATTTGTACTAACTGAATGAATGATAAACTTTATCTTTGATGAATGGAGCAAAAAGAATGGTTTGCAGAGTGGTTTGACACCAGTTATTATCACACATTATATAAAAATCGCGATGAAGAAGAGGCTGCCAATTTTATTTCGCGGCTTGTTGATAATTTAAAACTACCTAAAAGTGACTATTTACTTGATTTAGCATGTGGCAAGGGTCGACATTCAATCACTTTGAATCAACTTGGATATACTGTTAAAGGGGTTGATTTATCACCAAACAGCATTGCAGAAGCCAATAAAACTTCAAATGAACACTTGAAGTTTGCCGTTCAAGACATGCGGGAAGCAATTCCAAATGAAAAATTCGATGCCATCTTCAATTTGTTTACGAGTTTCGGTTATTTCGATTCCATAGATGATAATATTCGAGTTGTGCAAGCAATGAATGCCATGTTGAACGAAAATGGAATCTTGGTTATTGACTTCATGAATGCAACCAAGGTAATCGAATCATTAGTGCTTGAAGAAGAGAAAATTATTGATGGAATCGAATTTCATATTGAACGGAAATATGATGGTCAACACATTTTTAAATTCATTCATGTAAAGGATGGTGAAAGCGTTTTTGATTACTCTGAACGCGTTCAAGCTCTTAAACAGGTTGACTTTGAAAAGTTGTTATCTGAAAATGGATTTGAAATTCTTCGTACCTTTGGCGACTTCAATCTAAATCCTTTTCAAGAAAAGTCATCTGACAGATTGATTATCATTGCCAAAAAAATCGAATGGAAGCATTTATAGTTTATTCAAGTTTAATTTTATCGGTCATTCTAGGTGGTTTTTTTGTTACTTATTTGCAACAAACGAATAAGGCACAAATCATCAAACTACTCCTAGCATTTAGTGGAGGTTTTTTGCTTGCAATCGCTTTTACGCATTTCATTCCAGATTTATACCATGAAGAATCCGCATCTATTGGTGTATATATTCTCGTTGGATTCTTGATTCAACTCTTGATGGAGTTCTTCTCTGGCGGGATAGAGCATGGTCACGTTCACGTGCACAAAGGTCAAAAGATGCCATGGGGTTTATTCATTTCTTTGTCGGTTCACTCCATCTTGGAAGGTATTCCACTTGGAAATCAATTAATGGGATTTGAAATTTTAAGTTCACACGATCATGGTCATGGTCACGGCGGTGGTAACGACAATTCACTTTTACTTGGAATTTTGTTTCATCAACTTCCTGTGGCTATTGCTTTAATGACTTTATTAATCAATACAAAATTAACAACCGCAAAGGCATGGTTTGTCTTAATGTTGTTTGGTATTATGACGCCACTCGGGGTTTTAATCGGAATGTTGACCTTACCAGGTGAATTTGGATTAGATTACCACGTTATTTTGGCAATTGTTGTTGGTATGTTCTTGCATATTTCAACGACAATCATTTTCGAAACATCAGAAAATCACAAATTCAATTTATTGAAATTGCTTTCGATTTTTGTGGGTTGTGCCTTGGCGTTTTTTATGCATTAAACTAGAGAATAGAGTTAGATGCTAGAGCTAGAGAATAGTTTAAAGTAGTATTGTCTTATTTTCCCACTATTCTTAAAAATGTACGCCACATAATTTTTATATCCTGAAGAATTCCTGGATTGGCAATATACTTCATGTTCATGTTAATTTTTGTTGGCATAATGACATCAATATACGTCTGATGTGCGTCGTCTGCCTTACCTAATATCTCGTTTTCATTGAAATACTCTACGGATGCATAATCTGTAATTCCAGGCTTTACGCTTAAGATTCTGCGCTGATCTTCCGTATATAAATCGACAAATTCTTTCACTTCAGGTCGGGGTCCAACAATACTCATCTCCCCTTTCAACACGTTAATGAACTGTGGAAATTCATCAAGCTTAAATTTTCGCAAAAAATATCCTGATTTTGTGATCCTTGGGTCGCGCATTCCGACAGTCAGTTTGCCCAGTTTATCAGCATCCTTGCGCATGGAACGAAATTTCAACATTTTGAAAGGTAATCCGTCCATGCCAATTCGTTCTTGTTGGTAAAAAATGCCTCCCTTTGATTCCACTAAAATCCATATTGACATGATAATTCCAATGGGTAAGAATATCGTTAAAATGATTAGAGAAACGATTATGTCGAAAATTCTTTTCATGAATTATGATAAAATGAGAAACTTAATATTTAAGTTAAAATTATCGTTCCAATGCGTTGGGGATAAAATACTGTATAAAATTAGAATAATTTCAACGATACATAAATGCATTTTAGAAACACAATCGTCAAATCGTTTCTTTTTTCCAATTTTCTGGATTTTTAATGATGTACTCCATTATACGACAATATTCCAATTCATTTCGGACAATTCTATCATGATAGGAACGCTGCCATTTAAAATCAACCAAACCAATTAAATGAATTTGTTTTGAAACTGTCGTTTTATATGCCCCAATCAATTGTGGTAATGATTTAATTTTGATTGGTTCCTTCGGTTTGTTTTGTTCAAAATATTGGACGTTTTCTGGATTGTTATTTTCGGGACGGTCGACGTTATTTTGTAGGGGACGGTCGACGTTATTTTGTAGGGGACGGTCGCGACCGTCCCCTACAAAATCGCGATCCGAAATTTCATTCAATAAATTCCGATTGATTTCAATTAATAAATGTACATGATCTGGCATAACAACGAATTCATGAATGTTCACATATGGATACTGATCATTTAACCACAAAAATTGTTCATGGGCAATTTTTCCAAATTCGTTTAATATCATTTTTCCATTTTTAATCTTTCCAAAGGAAAAAATTTTGTCGTGAACATTTGTCGTGACGAAATATAAATTATCCGAGGAATAATCATATCCCTCCATCCGTAAACGCTTGCGGTTTTTCAACCTAGAATGGTATTTACTCCTTTTTCGACCGCTGCAAGAACAATCTTCACTTGTTCGTCTGTCAAATTAAAATATACTGGTAAAGAGATTTCATTGTGGTATTTATTCCAAGTTTCAGGGTAATCATCCATCTTGTAGCCTCGTTTTTTATAGGCCGTTAAGGTTGGCAATGGCAAGAAATGAACATTGACAGAAACATCTTGATCAAAAATCACTTGCATAATGGCATCACGCTGTGCTTCGGTAATATTAGCAATACGCAATTGATATAAATGATAACAGCTAATCTTGTGGTCAGTCGTGTGTAAAGGAGTAATTGCCCAAGCGTGCTTTTTAAATGCTTCATCATACTGATTGAAAATTGCCTTTCGTCGATCTAAATTCTCTTGATAACGATCTAATTCTACCAAGCCAATTGCAGCTTGTAAATCAGTCATATTGCATTTAAAACCAGGCTCTTCAACGTCATAACGCCAATTGCCTTTTTGTGTTTTGGCAAGCGCATCTTTGTTTTGACCATGTAAAATCATCGTACAAAACGTTTTGTAAATTTCATCGTGATCGAATCCTTCCGGTAAGTTGAAACAAACCGCTCCACCTTCTGCTGTCGTTAGATTCTTCACTGCATGGAACGAAAAAGTTGTGACATCTGTTAAAGATCCTGTTTGTTTACCATTCATCGTTGCACCGAAACTATGCGCGGCATCTGAAATAACGAGGATTCTTCCCAATTGATTTTGCAAGTCATTGCCCGCTTGAAATAGTTTTTTGATTGCTGGTTCCTGAACAAGCGCATTGATTTTATCATAATCACACGGAAAACCAGCCAAATCAACAGCTATTATTGCTTTTGTACGCGGTGTAATTGCTTTTCGAATAGCATCAACTGAAATATTAAAATCGTCTGCGTTAATATCTACCATAACTGGTTTTGCTCCAGAATGAACGATTACATTCGCACTAGCACAATAGGTATATGCTGGTAAAATTACCTCATCACCTTCTTTGATTCCCCACCAGTTCAGAAAAACCTGCATTCCCATTGTCCAAGAATTTACTGCAACAGTGGTTTTGCATCCACAATATTCAGTGATTTTCTTTTCAAACAATTTGGTACGTGGTCCAGTTGTTATCCAACCACTTTGCAAAGCAGCTGTTACCTCATCAATTACTTTTTGGTCTATTCTAGGTGGTGAAAATGGAATCATACTAACGATTTGGGATTTGGGATTCGTAATTTAGGATTTTACGATTCGAAGTTAAGCATTATCTAGATAAGCGTTTTTGATTATCGGAGGGTTTTTTATTAATTAAAAGGAAGTCCCACAAACCAGTTAAGTATCCAAGTCCATAACTGATATGTAAAATAGGATAGGTTTTAAAAATTGCCCATAAACTTGCTTTATCATCTTGTGCGTTTGCAGAAAAGTATATTCCTAGAATTACATATACCAACAAAGGGAAGGAAGAAATGGCAAAAAATCCACTTCCGCCTAATATAGAGAGTAGCCATAGGAATAAATAGACCACAAATAATGGTGGTATCAGTTGACGCAAGGTTGTCACAGCCTTGTGTTTTTTATTTACATATACTTTCCAATAGCCGTATTGAAAAAATTGCCTCCATAGTCCTTCATAATTTCCTCGCACATAATATTTCAAAGAAATATCATTGTCATAATATATTTTTCCACCTGCTTGTGTGACACGGAAATTAAAATCATCGTCTTGATTTCTTATTAACTCTTCGTCGAAAAAACCAATTTTCTCAAACACCCAAAATGGATACATCGGACTCGTCACTGTATCAGTGTACCCCGATTTATGAAGCGTTCTAAAATTTCCAAGTCCCATACCGAAAGTAGTTGACATCGCTTTGGAAATCACTTTACTTGTTTCATTTATGTATTCATTGATGATTTTACCACCAACACACCAAACCGATGCATCGCTTTCTATTTTCTGAATACAGTTTAATAAGTAATTCTTACTCAGAATGTGTCTTGCTCCAACGATTTGCACATAATCAACCTTTCCACCTGCATGTATACCTAGGTTAAAAGCAAAAGGTGTAAGCTGATGAAAATTATCGATAAGACTTAGGTGCGGATGCGAAGTTGTTAATTTGTTGACTATTTCTCTTGTGCCATCGTCACTCATGCCATCCACAACAAATACCTTAATTTCAGTTAGTTCTGGCAAGTCGCAAGTATACACAGCTTCAATACATTCTTTTATGTATTTACTTTCATTTCTGCACGGAATGACAACTGTAAGTGTTTTCAAGAAAGTGATTTTTTAGGGTTGGATTGTTCCGCGATTATAATGAGCATAAAGAAATATAAATAGAATATGATTCCTGCTTGTAATTGGAGCATGGATTCAAAAAGAGAATTCAAAAGTAAACTAGAAAACAAAATAATTAATAACATATTTCGCTTTCTAACGCCATAAATTACTCCACCAATTGTAATGAAAATTAAAATCAACAAACCAACAATTCCGATCTCCAATTGAGTTTGTAAAAACTGATTGTGAGGATTGTATTGCTTATCTGCAAAAGTCGGATTTCCTTTGGTACGTATGTTTTTACCCAAATAAATATCAACGTTTCCTGTACCAACCCCAAATGGGTGTTTAGCAATCTCCTCACATGTGATTGACCACATCACCAAGCGTGTTTCGGAACTTGATGGTGATTCACTTAATTGCTGTATGAATTTTTTCGGCGATTTAAAATAGCGTTCAGATGTTCGCGCTGTTTCATTGATATCATTTCGAACGAAAGGCATTTTGAAAACGAGCACAACCAACAAACTTATAGCAACCAGCGTAAAACCAATCATTACTTTGACAGAAAATCTATTTTTTAAATACACTAAAAACAATATACCACCCAGCAACAATACTGAAAGTAAACCTGCTAATGACATTAACAATAAGGTATACAGCAATAAAACGCCAATCAAGCCGAACAACGTTAAACGTTTGATCAATCCTTCTTTGTAAAGAAAATAAGCAGAAACCATTGAAAGCAAAGCAAACACACTCATATACGTTGGATGCATGTGAGGCGATAAATGACTTTTCAAAAAGCAATATGGGAAAGAAAAATGCTGAATATAACACGGAATACCAATGTAAATTCCATAAGCAAAAGACACTAAGGTCGCCAAAATCAATCCCCAATAAATTGGCTTCATTGCAAATCCAGTCGGTTTACGAAAGGAAAATAAAAAAGGAAAAAGTATAAAAACCGCTTTGTTTTCAAGGTACTTTGAAGCTTGATCCATGTTTTCGGTCCAAATGATTCCAATCGCGTAGGCACAATACAGCAGGGCAAACAGTAAACTGAATTTGTTTAATTGAAAGGTGATTGTTTTGCGTACATAGTTTATAATGATGACAAGCACCATCAATAAGATATACGGACCAGCCAGTTTTGAAGCATTAATTAGTACGAAAAAGAAACCTGCCAAGATTAGCTCGAGGTAATTGATACGTATATAGTTTAGCAGTTTCTCCACGATCTTAGCGAATAGTTTTATAAAGTTCGAGTAAGTTTTCTGCTTGAGATTCCCATGAATAATTCGCTGAAACTTCTGAAATACCCGAATTTATTACCTTCTCGATATTTTCCTCATTTGTTAAAATACGCTCAATTTGATTCGCAATTTCAATCGGATTCATTGGGTCAACCAAAAAGCCAATTCCTTTCTCTTTTACAAATTCATACAACTTAAAGTTTGAAACAATCAACGGAATACCAATTGCCATGTATTCAAATATTTTAGTTGAATAGGATCGAATATAATTGGGCACAGGATGTAGAATTGACAATGCAACTTTTGATTTTTCAGCGTAAACATATGCCTGATCAACAGGCAATCTTCCATAAAAAACGATGAATTCTTTTACACTTTTATATTCAGGTAATTGCTCAATTTTCATTCGGACATCTTCCGAAATTGGTCCAATACAATGAAACGTATAATGGATGTTCTTCTTTTTTAATAGTTCTAGGGCTCGAATTATCTCGACAATTCCTCTTGCTTCAGAAACTAAACCAACATATAAAATACCATTTTCCGTTTTTTGATTTGGTGGAATGCGATATACCGAAAGCGAATCAATCACTGGAAAATTCAACACTTTTGTTATCGATTTGGCTTTTCCAAGGTATATTTCTTCGTAAGAATCCTCCGCAATTACAATGTAAAAGAGTTTTGCTGATAACCATTCAAATAATGCATAAATTCCAATAGTTAGTTTGGGAAATTTCAACCATTTTTTATCCATTATTTGTGCTTTCACATTTTCATGAACATCAAAAACAACTTTTTTCCCGAACAATCTTAGGATTAATCCAACCCAAATTAGTTCAGGGTCATGAAAATGATAAATTTTCGATTTTGTTTTTAATGCTTTTCTCAACACGCGAAAAGCAACAATAGTTGCTCTAAACAATCTGCTTTTACGCTGGTTTTCAACACCTATTACTTGAACGTTTTGAACGATTTGATTTTCGGCGTTGGGAGCAACCAAGGAAACTGTATAACCATTCTTTGCCAAGGTAACACATTCTTTAAAAAAAATGCGCGTGTCATTCCAACTGTGAACACTTGTGATATGGCAAACTTTTAGCATTGCTCGATAATAGTTTGATAGAGATTAAGAAACTTTTCACGATTCGCCTCTTTGGTGCCATCTTCCTCAATTCGTTGCTTATTAATTTCAATGGCTTCTGCTTGATTCAGTATTAGTGCATCTGAAATAAAATCACTTTCCAAATCTTCAACCAAGATTCCATTGACACCCGATTGTATCCATTCGCGATTCGCTGGTAAATCTGAAACAACAGGAATACTTCCACAAGCCATTGCTTCGAGCAAACTAATCGAAGTAGCATCCGATTCTGGAATTGAAACCCAAATTTTTGCTTTTGAATACCATTGTTCGTTGTCTTCTTTTTGAATCCATCCTACAAATTCAACATAATCTGTTAAACCCAAAGATCTCGCTTTGTCTTTCAAACTATCTGTTTCAGTTCCAGTTGCGGCAACAACCAAGCGCCAGTCTTTTCGTTCGTTGTTCTGTTTAAACCGAGCAAAGGCTTCAATAATTTTATCGACGCGATACAATTTTTTATGCAAACGATTGGAATAAATAATATTTTCTTTTACACATAACAGTGGCGTTACGTCAATTCCAAAATTGGCGATTAAAATCTCGTTCTTCAAAGGCACAAGTTTCTTCATTTCTTCTGCCATATAAGTAGAATCTGAAGTGAGGAAATCAGCTTTTCGCAGATTAAACTGCACCATTTTTCTCAACAAAAAGCTAGTTTTCGGAAGTAAAAGCACATCACTACCCCAAGCTGTTAAAACAGTTGGAATCGTCCCTTTTCTATTTGCTAAAAGCGTATATAAAGCATAACTATTGGCTTGATGAATATGAATTACAGATGGTTCAAACAAGCTGATTTGCTTTTTAATTTCCTTTACGGTGGCAAAAAGGTTTTTTATAGTGAGATTGAAACTTAGTTCAATCGTAGGGAAGTCATAAACTGCCGATTTTTCATTTGTAATTAACAAAATTTCATCAAAATAGTCTTCAACTAATTGCAAATACTTATATGTATGAATCGTGTTAGAACTAACTAATAAAAGTTTACGCATGAAAATTATCGGTTAACAATGATGCTATACAAATTTAGTATTTTAATCCTTCAAAAAAGCGTTTACCGTTTTCATATGTATTCCAGTAGAAACTAGAACGCCAATTCTTTGGGTGCAGCAGTAAATGGACAATTTGAAATCGATCTAGAGCATCTAACTGAGAAATTGGTCCATTGTAATATCTGGGTCCACCCGAATCCATAATATTGATGGAATAGTTATCTAAAAACTCAGCATCATACGCTTCGAAAACTAAACCGTTTTCGTCCAATACCTCTCGATTGATAAAGGTGTGATTGGGCATTTTAAGCTTTCGATTGGCAAAATCACCGTGACTAGCAATGTATTGAATCTTTGATCCTAATTGGGTTTCGATTTCCGATAAATTGTGCTTGAATTCCTTTCTAATTTCATCGAAATGCTGTTGAATTTCTTCAGCTGATTTAATTTTATTTCGTTTCGCATAGCTTGCCAATTCTTCATAATGATAACCGCAATCTGAACCATACGCCAATACCTCTTTCATGATTGGAATATGAACCGTACAAAGTCGAAAATAGTAAGAT
>JBIIKG010000231.1:0-4219 GCA_044233275.1 Crocinitomicaceae bacterium
ATTTATCACATCTGGTGATGGGTATAATATTAAAATCGCCTTGACTAATTTTGAAGAGAAATATACTGCTGGTCAAGTCATAAATTTCCCCTATTATATCGCTGAAATGGAATTATTGAGTGAACGTTCAATGGTGAGTTATCTCGTGACAATCCTTGAAAATAAGGAAGAAGAATAAAATGAGGATTAAACAATAGTTTCGCACAATAAAAATAGTTTTTAATAAGTGCTTATCACTTGATAGTTAAGAGATTAAAATTATCTTTAACGCCAAATAGAATCAACCATGAAAAAACTACTATTCTTATTTTTTTTAGTACTCACATTAAATGGTTATTCCCAATTATTTCCGAATCCTGCCACTTTATCAACAGGTCAAGGGGCAATTGGCACTTTTGATCCAATTTGGTTGGTTTCACCTTGGTATACTTCGTCACCACCAAATCCAATCGGTTTATCTTATACACCTGCATTAATTAATAATAATTGTGCACCCGGATCTTGGGTTGATCCAGCTTCATTGCCTGTTCCTGTGAATAATGGGAATTGGATTACAGGGAATGAAGCCAATTGCGCAAATAATACAGCGGATGGGTACAGATATTTCCGTCTAACGCTCGATTTACCTCCAGATTGTAATGGCAGCAGTGTAGCAGTTAATGGTAATTACATTCTATATCTTTCTGGTTATGTTGACAATGGCATCACAGATGTGTTTGTAAATGGAACAAGCTTAGGAATTAGTGGTGGGAATTATTCTGCTGGAACACAGTTAAATATGACGTTGCCCGGCCCATGGGTTCCTGGAGTTAATTATGTAGATATTCAAGTTTACAATATTCCAAATGGAAGTGGAAACCCATATGGCTTATTGCTTGTAGCCAATAGCACTGCAACCGCAAATACAGATACAGATGGCGATGGCATTTCAGACATCAATGATTTGTGTCCTTGTGAAGCAGGATTTGCAAACAATGGTTGTCCACCTCAAATCACTCCAGATACTCAAATTTGCTTAGGAGAATCAACTACAATTGAAGTTGTTACAGCTGGAACCTTTTTATGGAGTAATGGAGAAACAACTGGGTCGATTGTCGTAACACCAAATGTAACAACAACCTATACATGCACGATAACGTATCCAAATTCCACGCAAGAAAATTTATCATCAACTGTAACAGTAGTACCAAGTTATAACACCACTATTTCCGCAATAATTTGTGAAGGAGAATCCTATTTATTTGCGGGTAATCAGTACAATCAAACTGGGAATTACAGTGTGATCAATCAGACAGTGAATGGTTGCGATTCAATTTCAAATTTGAACCTTACAGTAAATCCAATTTATACTGAAACAGTCAATCAAAGTATTTGTCAAGGCGAAACAGTCAATTTTGAAGGAACAAGCTATTCAACAGCTGGGACGTATCAAGTTACGATCAACTCAAGTCAGGGTTGCGACAGTGTTCGAATTTTAAATTTGACGGTGCTAAATACAAGTTCTTCTACATTGAATATTGTTGAATGTGGCCAATATGCATGGAACAGTCAAAATTATACAACGAGTGGGAGTTACACCTTCACAACTTTAAACAGTAATGGGTGCGATTCAGTAGCTCAGTTAAATTTGACTATTGACCCAATCTATCAAGTTACGATTGATACAGCTTTGTGTCAAGGTGAATCCTATACGAATAGCGGCATGCCGTTTAATCAAACTGGAAACTATACAATTCCGCTTCAAACAATTAACGGTTGTGACAGTACTATTTCAATTAACTTGATAGTCTATCCAATTCCAGCAGCACCAATTTTAACAGCGAATCAGCCAGAATGTCCTGGTGAAGAACTTCAGTTGTCTGCAATTACAGCCTTAAATTCTGAATTATTTTGGCAAGGACCTGCGAATTTTTATTCGAGTAATAATCCCATTTCATTGCTTGCATCTAATTCCACAATTGGTTCTTATTTGGCCTTTTCAATCGCAAATGGTTGTGTGTCTGACACCTCTTTTATTTCGACATCAATCCTCAATCCAGATGATTTTGAAGGAAGAGATTTCCCCAATGTACTGACACCAAACAATGATTTCATTAATGAAAATTTCAATTTACATGAGATATTCCAGTCCTGTTTAGCGTATGAGTTAAGAATTTTCAACCGCTGGGGTTCTATTGTTTATTTTCAAACAAACGAAACTGATCCTTTTGAAGGGAAGGCACAAGATGGTCTGGAATTAACGGAAGGTGTCTATTTCTATAAATTAAATTATGAAGGCGGACAAAAAAATGGATTTTTTCATATTTTGAGGTGATATAAAAAACTTTAAATAGTAATATCATAATTCCTAATTCATAATTCCTAATTTCACCACCGAAGAATATGTGCTCACCTGCGCATGGCTCATCGTGGTATACCAATCTCAGCTGACGGAACGATGTGTTATAAATCAGTATTTAAAATGTGTAAAGTGCTATTGACTAAGGAAATCATTTTATGCTCGCAATTTTGTAAAAAAACGCTTCCATTTCAAATATAAGTATTATTTTTGTGTAAAATATCACAAAATAAACACTTATAAATGGATAGAGCATTACAAGGTGAACTTCAAAGTTGGCAAAAAGAACCCAATAGGTTACCATTAATTATTCAAGGCGCTAGGCAAGTTGGCAAAACCTACCTGATGAAATGGTTTGGTCAAACGCACTTTCAACAGTATGCTTATTTTAATTTTGATGAACGACCTGAGCTGAAAGATTTTTTTACGTCCAATAAAGATGTTGATCGAATTATCAATTCACTATCATTAATTAGCGGTAAAACCATTGATGCCAATACGCTGATTATTTTTGATGAAATACAAGAATGTCCGGAAGCATTAAATACATTAAAATATTTTGCTGAAAAAAAACCTGAAATCCCTATTGTTTGCGCTGGTTCCTTATTAGGAATCGTATTAAATTCTGGAATTTCTTTTCCTGTTGGTAAAGTTGCATTTATGACACTTTATCCATTAACGTTTAAAGAAGTTTTACCTTATTGGAACGATAATTTAGCCCGGTTTTTAAATCAAATAAAAAGCATTGAACCAATACCAGATTATTTTTTTTTCGATCTAGTTGACAATTTTAAAAAATACCTCATTACAGGTGGTATGCCGGCAGTATTAAATGCATTCAAACAAGAAAATTCATTTGAAGCTTGCGACACTGTGTTACAAAATTTAATACTCTCGTATCATGGCGATTTTGCAAAGCACCCCGTAATGAGTGATGTAGCAAAAATAGGCCAGGTGTTTAATTCCTTACCCAGTCAACTTGCCCGCGAAAACAAAAAATTTATTTATCAATTGGTTAGGACAGGAGCCCGAGCAAGAGAATATGAAGATGCTATTCAATGGTTAATTCGTGCTGGCTTGGTGTATCAAGTCAAATTAATTTCAAAACCCAGTATTCCACTTGCGGCGTATGATGATGTGAGTGCTTTTAAATTATATGCACTAGATGTAGGAATGATGCGTAAAATGGCTAAGCTATCGCCAACAGCCTATACCGAAGGATCGCGCTTATTTACAGAATTTAAAGGGGCAATAGTAGAAAATTATATTTTACAAAGTTTAGCGGCACAATTTGATGATCTTCCGCGGTATTGGAACTCAGGAAATACAGCTGAAGTGGATTTTGTGATACAATACAAAAATGAAATCATACCCATTGAAGTGAAAAGTGATGAAAATATTAAAAGTAGAAGTTTACAGCTGTATCATCAAAAATATAACCCAAAATTACGCATCCGTTTTTCTTTAAAAAATCTTTCTTATCAAGATGGTTTATTGAATATTCCTCATTTTATGTCCGATTATACTAAAGAAATTATTAAAATTATTTTGAATGATTAAATTTCTTATCTTCCTTTTTTGCCTTCGCTAGGTTATTGAAAATAAGTTAATTTACAATAGGTAAAATTATCACTCTTCCCCCTCATTCCTAATTAATTCCCTACGGTCATTGAATCCTCCGGATTTCATCATTCCTAATTCATCCTTCGGCCCTTCGAGGTACTCAGGGGAGTCAAGCTCAGGAACCTTAATTCTGTCACGTCCTGAAAAAAAGTAGACACATTTAACACAGTGTTTATGAAAAGAAAAACAATTATTCGTTACAGTGAAGCCTTCAAACTAGAAGTTATAGGCAAGTACGAAGAGGGTAAAATGACTCGA
>JBIIKG010000232.1:0-4187 GCA_044233275.1 Crocinitomicaceae bacterium
CTTCGCCTCTCAAGTTCGTTTTAACAATGTTACCTTGTTGATCAATCAGCACTGTAAAAGGAATTCCTTTTACTTGATACATTTGTGGAACTTTACTTGACCAGTGACCTAAATCGCTTACGTGATTTGGCCATGACAATTTATCTTTTTCAATTGCTGCTAACCAAGCCGCCTTGTCGCGATCCAATGAAACACTCATTACAGTGAATCCAGCATCTTTATACTTACCGTACAAGTTCACCACATTTGGGTTTTCCTTACGACAAGGTCCGCACCATGAAGCCCAGAAATCAAGTAATACAACTTTCCCTTTCAGGTCAGATAATTTCATTTTTGTTTTACCATCTGTCATCAACTCTTCAAAATCAAGAGCTGGTTTACCAGGAGCAAGAAAATTCAGTGACTCTTTCTTTGCTTTTAAGTTCATGTAATTTTTATACGTCTCTTGTACAGATGGAGATTCTTTAAACGAAACGTTTAATTGATTCACGATGGATTCATAGGTTGCGAAATCATTTTCAGTATCAATGACAGACAAAACAGGAATCAGAGCAGGTGAATTTTGGTTTTGCGCTATGAAATTTTGCAAATTTGATTGAAAAGTATAATATTCTTGTGTTAAGGCATTGCTGATTTCTTCTTTTCGCGCTGGATTCATGTTCATTTGATTCACAGCCGAATCACGCTTATTATTCCAAACAGTTAAAATCTTTACGAAATCATTCATGTTCGAACTTTCTTCAGATCCAACGATATTGCTGTAATTAAAAATATCAGCACCATCACCGTAGATTTTGACATCTGAATTGTTTCGAAGTATCACATTGATGTGCGCACCACCAACTCTCAATACATAATAATCAGCATATGGAAGCGTACCTTTGATTGCGAAGTCTCCATTCTTTTTTAATGGAACTTTGAAATAATCCTTGTATTGATTGTTACCATAATACTGTGAAAGTGATACTGAATCTACTTTTGTATTAAAGACGTTGCCAATTACTGAAACGTTGATGGTTTGTTGCGCAATAGTCAATAATGTTGTGACTACGAATGCTACCGTAACTTTTAATTTCATAGGTGTTTTTTTATTTGTCGAGCAGTTCACTCAATTTTTGTTCCAAAGTTTCACCGCGCAATCCTGTTGCAATTATTTTACCCTCCTTGTCTACCAAAACAGTATAAGGTATTCCTTGAAAACCGTACAAAGCAGGCATTGGAGAATTCCAGTGTAATAAATCACTCACATGGTTTGGCCAAACTAATCCATCAGACGCAATTGCACCCTTCCAGGCTGCAGCATCTTTATCCAATGAAACAGAATAAACTGTAAATCCTTTGTTCTTGTACTTGTTATACAAACGAACTACGTTTGGATTTTCTTTACGGCAAGGTCCGCACCATGAAGCCCAAAAATCGATTAATACATACTTACCGCGTAATGAAGAAAGCTTGATAACTTTACCTTCAGGTGATTTAAGGGCAATTTCTGGCGCCACTTTTCCACCTCCGTTACTTGCCAAAAACTCTTCGTAAGCCATTTCAATTTGATATACTTGATTCTCCATGGTTGCAGCAATAGGTGAACCATCGTACTTTTGCAAATAGGCCTCAGCAACTACTTTCAACACATCTAAATTTTTTGGGTCCCAATGCTTGAAACCCATATTTGGTGTTAAAGTTGTCGAAAGGATAATATTGAATGCATTATCAGGATCGCGTGCCATCTCAGTTCGTGCAAAATCATCAACAGGCTTTCTTTTTTCTATGAAAAGCTTCATTAACTCATCTTCACTCATTGTTGCTTGTAAAGCAGAAATATCTTTTTGAGATTCTGCAAACTGCGCATACAATGCCATGTATTTATTCATCGTTGCAGCCCATTCGGTCCCGCTAACATTTGGTCGAACAGAAAAATCATTGAAATTACTCGCTAATTTAATCTCATCATTCGGTACAATTGTCATTGGAATTGCCTTATCTGCAGATTCACCCAATCTCAATTGATACAATCCCATTCCAGGAATATTTCCAGAAAGCATGAACTTACCCTTTGAATCAAGCGATCCTTTGGCAACTTCAATTGCCCCTTGTTGACTCAAGGCCTCAAGGTAAATCGTTGAATTAGCAGCACCTTCGATTATTCCGCTAATGCTGAAATTATCAGATGGATTCTTCTCAGGCTCAGCCTCTCCTCCACATGAAGTCAGGACAATTGAAACCAACAGTAATAAAAATAGACTTTTCATATTTTATCCTTCTAAGGTATTTCTTAATAAAGAGTTTGCTGCTTTTGGATCTGCTTTCCCTCCTGAAACTTTCATTAACTGTCCCATGAAAAATCCAACCAATTGTTTTTCTCCGCCTCTATAACGAGCAACCTCATCAGGATGTTGCTTTATTACCGTGTTAATAAACTCTAAAATCGAATCCTCACTTGAATCTTGAATCAAGTTCAATTTCTCGGCAATCGACAACGGCGAAGCAGTTGGTTCTTTAATTAATTCAGGGAAAATCTTTTGCGATGCTACCGATGAGGAAACCTTTCCATCATCAACTAGTTGAATCAAAGCAGCAATAACAGCAGGTTTAATCGGGAAATCTTCCATTTCTAAACCAAACTCATTCAGGTAAGATTTAATATCTCCCATCATCCAGTTTACGGCTGATTTGTAGTTCTTTGTTAAACCAATCAATTCTTCATAATACAAAGCAATACTCTTGTTATCAGTAACATTGTAGGCATCGTATTGCGAAAGTCCAAGTTTTTGCGTGTATTTCAAGTACAATTCACGCGGAAGCGCTGGCATTTCAGCTTTGATTGCATTTATTTGTTGTTGATCTAAGACCAATGGTTGTAAATCAGGCTCAGGAAAATAACGGTAGTCATTCGCAGCCTCTTTACTTCTCATTGAAATAGTAATTCCTTTCAAGGCATCAAATGAACGCGTTTCTTGGTATAACTTCCCACCTTCTTCAAGTACTTCAATTTGGCGAATGATTTCAAATTCGATAGCGCGTTGCACATTTCGAATAGAGTTCATATTTTTCACTTCCACTTTCGTCCCAAACTCTTTTGCTCCAACTAAACGAACGGAAATATTTGCATCACAACGCATCGAACCTTCTTCCATGTTTCCGTCACAAATTTCTAAGTAACGTACTAATTTACGAACCTCAGAAACATAATTGTAGGCCTCTTGAGAAGAGCGAATATCCGGTTCAGATACAATTTCAAGCAAAGGAACACCCGCACGATTTAAATCGACCAAAGTATCATACACATCAACATCATGGATACTTTTACCAGCATCCTCTTCCATGTGAATACGGGTAATTCCGATTTCTTTTTCAGAGCCATCTTCCATCTTGATGTGGATTGAACCACCTGTGCAAATGGGCGTTGTATCTTGTGTAATTTGATATCCTTTTGGAAGATCGGGATAAAAATAATTCTTACGGGCAAAATGCTGCTCCAAGGAAATATCACTTCCACAAGCCAAGCCTAATTTAATGGCAAACTCAACAGTACGTTTGTTCATTTTAGGTAATGTACCTGGGTGACCAAGGGTAATTACACTAATATTTGTATTTGGATGTGCTCCGAACTCATTGATATCGTTCGAATAAGCTTTCGTACGCGTCAATAATTGAGCATGTACTTCTAGTCCGACAACGACTTCATATTTATCTCTTATTGCAGCCTCCATCCTAGATTCTAGAAATTAACTCACGCATAATTAATGTCATTTTTGGTTCTTGACGACTTGCTACTTCAATAACGTCTTGAACACTAACTTTCTGAATTTTTCCTGGAACACCCAAATCTGTAATGATTGAAATTGCGAAACAAGGAATATCCATGTGGCGTGCAACAATTACTTCTGGAACAGTTGACATTCCCACCGCATCTGCACCAATTGCACGAACATAAGCATATTCAGCAGGTGTTTCAAGTGTTGGACCTGTCAAACCGGCATACGCACCAACAGCAACACGAATATCATTTTCTGCAGCAATTTTTTGCGCTAATGCAATCATTTCTGGATCGTAAGGCTCAGACATATCAGGGAAACGTGGACCTAATTCATCAAAGTTTTTACCAATAAGTGGATGAGCTGGGAACAAATTGATATGATCATTTTGAATCATAATCTCACCAACGATAAAATCAGGATTTACACCAC
>JBIIKG010000233.1:0-4149 GCA_044233275.1 Crocinitomicaceae bacterium
CGTATCACATGTGCTGAATTTGAAGAATTCTATTTGATAACAGTATATGTACCGAATTCAGGAAGTGAATTGTTGCGTTTGGATTATCGACAATCATGGGATCAAGAATTCTTAAAGTACTTAAAAGGTTTAGAGAAAATGAAACCAGTTGTTGTTTGCGGTGATTTTAATGTTGCACACAAAGAAATTGATTTGGCTCGACCAAAACAAAATTACAATAAGGCTGCAGGCTATATGCAAGAGGAAATTGATGGGATGAATGCCTTTGCATCGAATGGATTGGTTGATACATTCCGTTCATTAAATGGTGATGAGGTAAAATATTCTTGGTGGAGTTACAGAGCAGGAGCAAGAGGGAAGAACATTGGCTGGAGAATTGATTACTTTTTAGTCTCAGAGGCATTTCTACCCAAAGTTAGCGAGGCTTTTATATTAAACGATGTGATGGGATCTGACCATTGTCCCGTTGGAATTGTAATTGGATAATCAATTAATGACATAAAAAAAGCCGTTCAAAATTCTTGAACGGCTTTTAATTTTTAAACAAAGATTATTGCTTTTTAGTGCAACAAGCTTTAGTTTCAGTTCCTTTCGTACAAGAAGACCCAGCTGCTGTTCCTTTCTCTGCAGAGCAACAAGCACCTTTTTTCTTTTTCTTCTTCTTATCGTCTTTCTTGATTTCAGTTGAAACACCGTTTGAAGCTGCGTAAGCTGTTGTAGCAACAGAACCTACAAATGTCATCAACGCAAGTGCAAAAATTACTTTTTTCATAGCTATTGTGTTTTTTTTGTGAATTTACAACTTTTTAATTCAATTCTCCAAGCTTTGTGAGCTTAGCTTTTACCATATCCCCAATTTTAACATTTATTTTACAATCGAGTGGCAACAATACATCAACTCTCGAGCCAAACTTAATAAATCCAAATTCATCTCCAGTTTTAACTGTCTGACCTGGTTGCACGTAATAACAAATACGTCGCGCAACAGCACCAGCAATTTGACGGAATAAAACTTCTTTACCACTTGAATGTTCAATCACCATCGTGGTGCGCTCATTGTCTGTGCTACTTTTCGGATGCCATGCAACTAGGAAAAGTCCAGGGTGATATTTTACGTATTTTATCAATCCTGATATTGGATTATAATTAACGTGTACGTTCATGGGGGACATGAAAATGGAAACTTGGATACGACGGTCCTTGAAATATTCAGATTCTGTAACTTCTTCTATTACCACGACTTTTCCGTCAGCTGGACATAAAATATCATTGTCAGTGAACGAAAAAACGCGATTAGGTACTCTGAAGAATTGAATGATTAAATATGCCATTACAAGAGCCCCAAGGCTCAATAACAGGAATAACCAAGTCCAACCAGTCACAGTGAAAAGAAAATAGTTTCCAACTTGAATTGCACTTAGGATAGTTAATCCAACTGCCATTATAAGGTATCCTTCTCTGTGTAAGGTCATAAACTTCTTTTTTTAAAAATAATGATAAATCATTGTCCAACAATAGAAAAAGGGAATAGAGAACAATGCAGCATCAAAACGATCTAATATCCCTCCATGTCCCGGTAAAATCGTTCCTGAATCTTTAATTCCTAAACTTCTCTTGAAAAGGGACTCTAATAAATCACCAAAAATGGCACAAGGAGCAATAATAATAGCTGATATTATCCAAAACATCGTTTCTCCTTGATTGATGAATGTCCCAATGATGAAACCAAGAAGAATGGTCATAACAACACCACCAATTGTGCCTTCCCAGGTTTTTTTAGGTGAAATCCGTTCAAAAAGTTTTGTTCTACCAAACAACCGTCCAGATAAATAAGCGAAAGTATCATTTGTCCAAATCAACAGAAACATTGCGACAACAGAAGGCATATACGAATCATCGCGAAGATTCATGTCTATCGTTAAGTAAAAGGGACCAACAACGTATATAATTCCAAAAACAAGAACTGAAATGTTAATTAAAGGATGCTCTTTTTTTGTCCATAATTCAGCTAAAATCAAAGTGAAGAAAAGCGGAAAAATAAGAACAAGTGATAATTCAGGCAACCATTGTAGGCTAATTCCAATCATTAATGTAAAAATGAAAAGTCCAATAAACAGTCCTATTTCTTTACTTACTTTGACGATTGAGTGGTTTTTGAATAAGGCATAAAACTCTACTAAACCTAGTACCATGAAAATGGAAAAAACGGCCATCTGAGCAAAGGGATCCCAAAGTACAGAGCCCAACACAACTGTAGCAAATATAGCACCTGTGATTGACCGTAAAACCAAATTATTCATGCTGCAAATTTACGTTTTTTTGCGAAAGTGATTTATTAAAAAAAAGAATCCCTCATGCCTTTCGATATGAGGGATTCTTTCGTTTTTTAGTTATTATGCCTTTTCTTCGGAATCTTTTAACGAATTATCTTCGTTGTTTTCATCTTCGTTTTTTGAGTCAATTACTGTATCTGTTTGAATAGGAGCATCTGTGCTAGATTCCGTTTCACTGGTTTCAACCGTTTCAATTTCAGTTACAGCATCTTCTGTTTCAACTTTCGCATGCGCTACTTCCTCCTCTGGTTCCCATTGACGTTTACCAAAAATTTCAACTAAATCTTCTTTGAAGACCACTTCCTTCGATAATAATTTTTCAGCTAATAACTGAAGTTTATCTTCATTCGCTTTGAGAATAGCTATCGCTCTTTGGTATTGAGATTCAACAAGCTTGCTAACTTCTTCATCTATCACACGTGCAGTGTCATCAGAATAAGGCTTCGTAAATGAATCTCTTCCTTGAGAATCATAGAATGAAATATTACCAATTTTATCGTTTAATCCATAAATGGAAACCATGGCATAGGCTTGTTTTGTTACCTTTTCCAGGTCACTCAACGCACCTGTACTGATCTTTCCAAAGGTGATTAATTCAGAAGCTCGTCCACCTAACGCAGAACACATTTCATCTAAAATTTGCTCAGTTGTGGTGATACTTCTTTCTTCTGGCAAGTACCAAGCTGCTCCCAATGATTGTCCTCTAGGTACAATTGTCACCTTAACCAATGGATTAGCATGCTCAAGTAACCAAGAAATTGTTGCATGACCAGCTTCGTGATAGGCAATTGCTTTCTTCTCGTTTTTTGTAATGATTTTATTCTTTTTCTCTAGTCCACCAACAATACGATCTACTGCATCCAGGAAATCTTGTTTTTGAACGAACTGCTTGTCATGTCTCGCAGCAATTAAGGCCGCTTCGTTACACAGGTTTGCGATATCAGCTCCAGAGAATCCAGGTGTTTGTTTTGCCAAGAAATCAATGTCAATACCTGGTTCTAATTTGATAGGTTTCAAGTGAACGGCGAAAATTTCTTTACGTTCATTGATATCTGGCATATCAACATAAATCTGACGGTCGAAACGTCCAGCACGGGTCAAAGCGGCATCCAAAACATCTGCTCTATTTGTTGCAGCAAGAATAATGACTCCAGAATTCGTTCCGAAACCATCCATCTCTGTCAACAATTGATTCAAGGTGTTTTCACGTTCGTCATTTGAGTTGAAGCCATTGTTTTTTCCTCTTGCACGGCCAATTGCATCGATTTCATCAATGAAAATGATAGAAGGCGCTTTCTCTTTGGCTTGTTTGAACAAATCTCTCACTCGCGAAGCTCCAACTCCTACAAACATTTCAACGAAATCAGAACCTGACAAGGAGAAGAAAGGAACTTTTGCTTCACCGGCTACTGCTTTGGCTAATAATGTTTTTCCTGTTCCTGGAGGTCCAACGAGCAATGCTCCTTTTGGAATTTTAGCACCAAGATCCGTGTACTTTTTAGGATTTTTTAGGAATTCAACGATTTCAACGATTTCTTCTTTGGCTCCCTCCAAACCAGCAACATCTTTAAATGTTACGTTAGTAGTTTTACCTTTTTCATAAACTTGTGCTTTCGATTTTCCAATGTTGAAAATCTGGCTTCCGCCACCACCGCCGCCGCCACCTGTCATTCTTCGCATCACAAAAATCCAAATAGCTACAAGAATTAAGAATGGAAGAAGGAAGTTTAATATGTTACCTAAATAATTCACTTCCTCGTCAGAAACAAATTCCAATGGCGGTATTTCTTTTTTCTTTTCTGCCGTCAATAGAATG
>JBIIKG010000234.1:0-4139 GCA_044233275.1 Crocinitomicaceae bacterium
TTGTATAAAAAAAGCAACCATTTGGCTGCTTTCAATATCAATCTTCATCTTCGTCAATTTCTTCATCGTCTTCGTATGATTCATCGAGATTTCCTTTCCAATCAGATTCATCTTCTTCTTCATCAAAATTAAAAAGACTTGCTGATTCTGGATCAAAATCATCATCGTCATCATCCATAAAGCGATTCGATTTTCCACTTTTTTTGTAAGGAGAAAGTTTCGTTTTTTTATTGCGATCATCCGTGTCAAAATCCTTCGTTTTTTTGTCCTTACCAATCACCTTTTTACGTGGTTCTGGTTTTAATGGGTCAATTGTAGGAATTGGTTGAAACGGAGGGTTTTCGTCATTAAAATCTCTTCTTGGAGCGGGAGAACTCGTTTCTCTTGGTCTAAAAGGTTCTCTTGGTTGATCTGTTCGAGGAGTATTTTCTCTTGGACCACGATTGTCAGGGCGTTGTTCTGCTTCTTTTACCGCAATTTGTCGTCCGTTCATTTGACTTCCGTCTAAAGAACGAATAGCCTCTGTTGCTTCGGCTTTGTCAGCCATTTCAACAAAACCAAAACCTCTGGATTTCCCTGTTTCTCTATCTGTAGCAACAGTTGCTTTTAAAACAGTTCCGTATTCTTGGAATGCGGATTTAAGTTGTTCACTCGTGACGCCAAAATCAAGTTTGGCTACAAAAATACTAGTCATACAAGTAATTCGTAGAAAAAATTTATTGTTAATACTCTAAAATCGAATCGAAAATAGAACTTTTTTCTTACAAATACGCTTGTGAGTGCTATTTTTAGGAAAAAAAGATGAAGGCACTCATTTTAGGAAGTACAGGTTTGGTAGGAGGAGAGCTCTTGAACTTATTGATAAATGACAATCGATTCGATGAAATACACTTAATTAATCGTCGAAAAAGCGGTGTGTTGAGCGAGAAGATTAAAGAGTATGTTGTTGACTTTGAATTGTTTGAAGATATTGATCTACCGCCAATTGATGTTTTGTACATCACATTTGGTACGACCATAAAAACGGCTGGTTCGAAACAAAATCAGTGGAAAATTGACGTTGACATTCCAACGAAGGTCATGGAATTTGCCAAAGGAAAAGGAGTGGAAAATTGTGTTTTAATTTCTTCTTTGGGAGTAAGTAAGAAATCCATGTTTTTTTACTCACGTATGAAAGCGCAATTGGATGAAAATGCGAAGAATTGTGGATTTAATAAATTAATCATCATTAAACCGTCTGTTTTGGATGGGAATCGAAAAGAAGAACGTTTTGGTGAAAAGTTTTCAATTCAAATCGGAAATTTATTAGGCAAAACAGGATTGATTGATGCTTATCGTCCTGTCAAAGCAAAAAATGTAGCTGCGACTATGATTCAACGTTCAATTGAATCGACTGAGAAGCAAACAGAAATTGTTTCAAAGGACATTCCCTTTTGGGCTAAGAGATATTTTTCTGAAAAGAAAGAATAAAAAAAGGAGCTTAATTGCTCCTTCTCTTGATTATTTTTTCAATAAATCTCTGATTTCCATCAATAATTCTTGATCCATAGTTGGAGCAGGAGGAGCTGCCGGTGTTTCTTCTGTTTTCTTCTTTGAGGCTTTGTTCATTGCTTTGATAAGCAAGAAAATTACAACTGCAATTACTAAAAAGTTAATTACAGATGCTAGGAATTTTCCATATGCCGCTCCATTCCATTTTAATTCTTCAAGATTTTTCAATCCCAATGAGTCAATAACTGGGTTTAATAAAAGAGGTGTAATAATGTCGTTGATTAAAGATCCTACGATTGTGCCAAATGCACCACCGATAATTACGGCAACTGCTAGATCAACTACGTTCCCGCGCATTACAAATGCTTTAAATTCTTTTAACATGTTAAATTGGTTTAGTTTGGTTGCGAAAATAATAAATTAATCATTAGAATAAACTTGTCGATGTAGGAGCGAACGACTCAAGGTCATTTCATCAGCATATTGTAATTCTGTTCCTACTGAAACACCCCGAGAAAGGGTCGTGATTAATACAGGAGTGTCCTTTATTTTTTTGAACAAATAAAAACTGGTTGTATCACCTTCCATTGTTGGACTCAAAGCAAAAATAATCTCTTTTAATTTTCCTGTTTGAACTTTTTCAACGAGGGAATTGATGTTAAGATCGGATGGTCCGATTCCTTCCATTGGTGAAACTACTCCTCCTAGAACATGGTACACTCCTTTGAAAGATTGAACTGCTTCGATTGCTAGTACATCACGAATGTCTTCAACAACACAAACAATACTGTGATCACGATTCTGATCTATACAGATACTGCATACTTCATGATCGGAAATGTTGCCGCAGCTTGTACATTTTTTCACATGTTTCTTCATGTCTGTTAGTGATTCTGAAAATTGAAGAATCTCTTCTGGTGTGCGGTTTAATAAATGAAGTACCAAACGAAGCGCTGTTCTTTTGCCAATCCCGGGAAGGGAACCAATTTGTTCAACAGCATTTTCCAAGTGTTTGGATGGTATTTTCATGATGTAAAAATACGCGTTCTACTGAAACGTTTGGCGTAAAACAATTAACTGTTTTGAACATAGCACTGTTATTCCATGGATAAAAAGCAATTGTTTCGTAACTTTGAAATTATCAAATAAATGAACATCCAGTAATGGCAAAAAACGAAATCAATATACGGAATAAAAAGGCAAAGTTTGAATACCATTTGCTGGACACGTATACTGCTGGAATGCAATTGTCTGGGACAGAAATTAAAAGTATTCGCAATAGTAAAGCTAGTATTTTAGAAGCCTACTGTATTTTTGACAAAGGTGAAGTATGGATTCGCAATATGCATGTCACTGAATACGAAAATGGTTCGTTTTACAATCACCGTCCACGATCTGATCGAAAGTTGCTTTTGAACAAAAAGGAAATCAATGCGATTGAGAAATTTTTATTGGTGAAAGGAAATACATTAATTCCTTTGCGCTTGTATTTTTCTGATAAAGGATGGGCAAAATTAGATATCGCTTGTGCGCAAGGTAAAAAACTGTACGATAAACGTCACGATTTAAAAGAAAAAGACGATCGTCGCGAGATGGATCGTGCAATGAAGCGATAAGCACTAAAGAAATCCGAAAGTTAACAAATGAGCCCAATGGTCATTTGTAAATAAAAACGAAAGGATTACAATTCCTGAAAGGTATAAACTCAAATACCATAAAATGGTGAAAATAATTGTTCTTCTTTTGTACCACATGGTGAAAAGTGGAATAAGAAAAATTCCCATCGCTATAAACCGCGCGTCATAAAATGTATAATAAACAGGATAATATTCGTATTCCACCTTTTGAATGGAAATAATATTTATTGGATCATGAAAGATGAATGAGCGTTCTACAAATATTTCTGGATACGCTGCATAGAGTGCATAATTGATATTGTCGATCCACAATTCGTGTCCATTAATAGTTTTGACAAGAGAGATTGTGGTGTTTCTACCTCCAGAATATACATCACGGGCGTATGCTTCCACTCGGTCTTTTTCGTAGTGACGAGGTAAGAAAATATCTAACAAGATAAGTGATGCTATTGCTGTCCCAATGATTGCATTGAGTTTAATCAGTCGCCATTTCTTACCCTTTATTAAACTTTGGTAGAAGCGTTCATTTTCTATTTGTTCCTTGCGCAGTTGTTCTTTGTATCTTTCTTTGGCCGTTTTTATGCGTTCCTCGTGGGAGTTTTGTTTGCTTCGTTGGACCGTTTTAGCTACAGATACGGGTGCTTTTTTACGTCCCAGGATTATTTCGTATGCTTCATTTATTTGAATGAATTTAGCATTTGCTTCAGCACTTGGGTTCTTATCCGGATGATAATGCATAGCCAACAAACGATACTTTTTTCGTACCTCTTGTAGTGTAGCATTTTCGTTTAATCCAAGAAGATTATAGTATTTCCTTAAATGCATCTGGATAAAGTTTCATGCTTTCTAAACGGTTTATTTTTCCATTGTTCGTGCGAACGAATTCGTTAAAATAAACAACTTCTTTTGGAACTTGAAATTTGGGCAATAATTCAGCGAGAATTATTTTATTGATTTGAATTGATTCTGTTCCTTCAACTACCAAAATGACTTTTTGTCCAAGTGATTGAT
>JBIIKG010000235.1:0-4137 GCA_044233275.1 Crocinitomicaceae bacterium
CTAAGATCAAACGATTTATATGGAAACCGCTCTTTTTCGAAAGAGCGGTTTTTTTGTGCCTTGTTGAAAAGTTTTGAGCATTAAAGCGCGACAATTTCATATCTTTATACCTCAAATTCCCCAAGATTCATGTACATTATATTTGATACGGAAACAACCGGTTTACCGCGCGACTGGAACGCACCAATTACGGATACAACGAATTGGCCGCGTGTTATTCAAATTGCATGGCAACTGCATGATGACATGGGACGTTTGTTGGAACATCAAGACTTTCTTATTCGTCCTGATGGCTTCGATATTCCATATGATGCTGAACGAATTCATGGTATTTCAACTGAACTTGCCGCTAAATTTGGTGATCCACTTGATGAGGTCATGGCGCGCTTCAATGAAGCATTGGGGAAAGCGAAATTTATCGTTGGACAAAACGTTGGTTTTGATGTCAATGTCATTGGTTGCGAGTTTGTTCGTTTGAACGCATCTTCTCCAATGGCTTCGATGCCCGTTTTAGATACGTGTACTGAGTACACGGCAAATATGTGTAAGTTGCCTGGCGGTAGAGGTGGACGTTTCAAATTGCCAACCTTAACAGAATTACATGCTTTTCTATTCGGTGAACCCTTTGATGAAGCGCATAATGCAACTGCCGATGTGGAGGCAACAACGAGATGTTTCCTTGAATTGGTGCGACGTGGTGAATTTTCATTGACACTTTTACAACAAGAAGAAAAATACCTCGAAGATTACAAAGCGTTTAATCCAGCACCGATTGGTCGATTTGGTTTAAAACACCTTAATCTTAAAGAAGAAAGTGCACGCTTAAAGCAAGAATCAGAGCCCAAAAAAGCATCTGCATCTGGCGAATTTGATGCGAATAGAGCGCGCTTGGAAAATGTGCAGTTCTCCCATTTGCATAACCATACTCAATTTTCAATTCTTCAATCCACAATTGATGTCAAAGGATTGGTCCGCAAAACGGCAGAATTGAACATGCCTGCAGTTGCTTTAACGGATACTGGAAATATGATGGCGGCTTTTCATTTCGAAAAGGCTGTTGCTGGCTATAATAAAGAACTTAAGGCAGAAAAAGCGCTTGCTGAAGAAGCAGGAGAAGAATTTCATAAAAAGGAAATTATGCCAATCATTGGATGTGAATTCAATGTCTGCAGAAATTTAGAAGATAAAAGTCAAAAAGACAACGGTTACCAAGTTGTTCTTCTTGCAAAAAATAAAACAGGATACCACAACTTAATTAAATTAGCCTCGATTGCCTATACCAAAGGAATGTACTATGTTCCAAGAGTAGATAAGAAGGCAATTGAACAATATAAAGAGGACTTAATTGTACTTTCTGGTAACATGTACGGCGAAATTCCCAATCTGATCTTGAATGTGGGAGAAGCGCAAGCAGAAGAAGCCTTGATTTGGTGGAAAGAACAGTTCAATGATGATTTTTACTTGGAAATCATGCGACATGGTCAAGAAAATGAAGACCGTGTTAATGAAGTTCTTTTGCGATTTGCAGAAAAGCACCAAGTTAAAATTGTGGCGACGAATAATACGTATTACCTTGAACGTGTTGATGCTGAAGCGCATGATGTGTTGCTTTGTGTGAAAGAAAATGAGCTCGTTTCAACTCCAAAGGGAAGAGGAAGAGGTTTCCGTTATGGTTTAGATAATGACGAGTATTATTACAAATCAGCGGATGAAATGAAGGAATTGTTTTTGGATCTTCCAGAAGCGATTGAAAATGTACAAGAAATTATCAATAAATGCGAGCATTATGGACTTGCTCGCGAGGTCTTACTTCCTGCATTTGATATTCCAGAGGAGTTTATCGACTCAAAAGATGAAGAAGACGAAGGGAAACGTGGAGAGAATAATTTCTTGCGCCACCTAGCATACGAAGGAGCAGCACGACGTTATCCTGAAATAACTGACGAAATACGCGAGCGCTTAGACTTTGAATTGGCCACAATTGAACGTACTGGTTATCCAGGTTACTTCCTGATTGTGCAAGATTTCTGCCAAGCTGCAAGAGATATGGGCGTTTCTGTCGGACCTGGTCGTGGATCGGCAGCTGGTTCCGCCGTTGCTTATTGCATTGGAATTACGAATGTTGATCCAATTAGATATGATCTGCTATTTGAGCGTTTCTTGAACCCAGATCGTGTTTCCATGCCCGATATTGATATCGATTTTGATGATGAAGGTCGTGGACGAGTGATTGATTGGGTAATCAATAAATACGGTGCAAATCAAGTGGCTCAAATCATTACCTATGGAACGATGGCAGCCAAATCTTCTATTCGTGATACAGCGCGAGTTCTTGATTTACCTTTGCCAGATGCCGATCGTATAGCTAAATTGGTTCCAGATATTTCTTTAGGAAAACTGTTTAAGCTAGATGATTTAGAATTAGCCGATAAATTAAAAAACAACCAAGACGAAATTGCGAAAGCACGTGAGTTGAAAGCAATTTCTCAAGGACATGATTTAGCTTCGCAAGTGGTGAATCGTGCGCGACAGTTAGAAGGTTCTGTGAGAAATACTGGTATTCATGCTTGTGGGGTGATTATTACTCCCGCAGATATTACGAATTACGTTCCAGTTGCAACAGCGAAAGATTCTGACATGTATTGCACGCAGTACGACAACTCTGTTGCAGAATCTGCTGGATTGCTGAAAATGGACTTTTTGGGTCTAAAAACACTGACCTTAATCAAAGATGCGGTTCGAAATGTAAAAGAAAACCGTGGAATTGAGTTGGTCCCGGATGATTTTCCCGTTGATGATACCTTGACGTATGAGTTGTTCCAACGAGGTGAAACGGTAGGAATTTTCCAATATGAATCTGCCGGAATGCAAAAATACATGCGGGAATTAAAGCCAACTGTCTTTGCCGATTTGATTGCAATGAATGCCTTGTATCGTCCAGGACCCTTGGAATATATTCCTTCGTTCATTAAACGTAAGCACGGTGAAGAAACGATTGTTTACGATGTAGACGATTGTGAGGAATACTTAAAAGAAACCTACGGTATTACGGTTTACCAAGAGCAAGTAATGCTTTTGTCGCAAAAATTGGCTGATTTCACCAAAGGTGAAGCCGATACTCTGCGTAAAGCAATGGGTAAAAAGGACAGACCAACATTGGATAAAATGAAACCTAGTTTCCTTGAAAAAGGAGGAGCAAAGGGCCATGATGTTACAAAGTTGGAAAAGATTTGGAAGGATTGGGAAGCATTCGCATCGTACGCCTTTAACAAATCGCACTCGACTTGTTATGCCTGGATTGCTTATCAAACAGCGTATTTAAAAGCGAATTATCCCGGAGAATACATGGCATCGGTACTTTCCAATAACATGAATGACATCAAACAAGTGTCGTTTTTTATGGAAGAGTGCAAGCGAATGGGAATTCCCGTGCTTGGCCCAGATGTCAATGAATCTACTTATCAATTTACAGTAAATCAAGAAGGTGCGATTCGTTTTGGATTGGGTGCCATCAAAGGCTTAGGAAATGCTCCAGTGGATGCCATCATTCATGAACGAAAAGAAAATGGCGCATATCAATCAATTTTCGACTTTTCGAAACGAGTGAATTTACGTGTTTGTACAAAGAAAGCGTTTGAAAGTTTGGCTTTCGCAGGTGGATTTGACTCCTTTAAAGGAGTTCATCGTGCTCAATATTTCCAAGAAGATAACTCAGGAAGATTGTTTTTAGAAAACGTGATGCGTTTTGGAGCCAGTCACCAAGAAAGTGAAAACTCATCACAAGTTTCAATGTTTGGAGAATCAACAGGGACAAAAATGCCCGAACCTGAAATTCCGAAGGCAACTGAGTGGAGCAGCATGTATAAATTGAAGCGTGAGAAGGAAGTGGTTGGAATCTTTATTTCTGGTCACCCTTTGGACGATTTTAGAATTGAAGTAGATGCTTTCTGTAATGGAAATATTTCGATGTTAAATGCCTTGGAAGAAAATCAAGGAAAAGACATTCTAATTGCAGCGATTGTTGGTGATGCTGAACATCGAATTACCAAGAATGGTGATCCTTTTGGAACTTTAATCTTAGAAGATTATACCGACTCAGCGAAACTCTTTTTATGGAGAGAAAATTACTTAAAATTC
>JBIIKG010000236.1:0-4111 GCA_044233275.1 Crocinitomicaceae bacterium
GAAGATAATCGCTATTCTCTTTCACAAGGTACCATTGACTTCTTAGAGAACAAAGACAATTTCAAGAATCGATTGACACTAAAAATATACTTAGATGGCAATCTACCCGCATCCTTGAAGCTTTTTAGAAACGCGATTGAAGACAAGCTGAAGGAATTCAAACAATATGCAGGAGATCGAATAGAGTACATCTTCATCAATCCATCAACTGGATCTGAAACTGATCAGCAAGTCTTATTCGAATCACTTTATGCCAAAGGGAAAGGAATTATTCCGATGGACATTACTTACACAAAAGACGGTTCACAAAGTCAAATGTTATTATGGCCGGGTGCAGTAATTGACTATGGTGGTTCGACAGTGAATAATATTCAGTTCTTGCCAGGAACACCTCCAGGGAAACCTTATAAAATGGAGGATATGACGCAATTGATTGAAAATTCAATTAACAATTTGGAGTACATGTTAGTAAGCTCTTTACGTCGCGCAATCCAAGAAACAAAACCAAGAATTGCCTTTTTACAAGGTCATGGAGAACTTCCTTTTGCAGAAACACAAAGAGCAAGAGCGTTAATCTCAAATTATTATTCAATTGCTGATGTCACCATCAATGACTCTTTAGCTGCTCTCGATGGAATTGATGGATTGGTGATTGCTCGTCCAACCCAAAAATTCAGTGACAAAGATTTATATATTATCGATCAATTTTTAATGAGAGGTGGTCGCCTCATGTGTTTTGTGGATGCGCTAAATCTCAATGAAGATTCTTTAAATGTGCGTGGAATGACACACACAACACGTATGAGCACAGGAATCGAGCGAATGTTATTCGACTATGGATTGAAATTAAATGAGAATCTTGTCGCTGACGTGAGTTGTGCTCCAAAATCAGTTCCTTTCGCAAAACAATCAATGATTCCTTGGTTCTTCCATGTTTTGGCAACTCCAACAAATCACCCAATTGCTCGAAATGTTGAACCGGTTTCATTAAAGTACACTAGTGAAATTCAATTAGTTGACAATAAGAAACAAGTTTTAACACCCATTTTAACTTCTTCCACCAATTCAAATGTGACCGGATTAGCGCCGATGGTGAGTCTTGCAATGCCTTTGAATTATGGCCCTAAACCAGAATTAGTTGACAATCCTACGGATACAATTAATCAAGTTTGTTTAGCAGCCTTATCGGAAGGGATGTTTGAATCGCATTTTAAAAACCGAATAGTTGATGAGTTCGCAAAGAATCCAATTATTAAATACAAAGAAAAAAGTTCGAAAGAAGGAAAAGTTTTCTTGGTAGGAAATGGTCGAATGATCGCTAATCAATATGATTCAATGCCCTCTAAAGATGGCAAAACCTTCATGTATCGTCCAAAAGCAGTAAATGACTTGCGTATGGACCCAGAATTAGCAGAACTTCGTATTCCTTTATATTACGGAAACCAAGAGTTCTTCCAGAATTTGGTTGATTACATGATGGGCGACAATTCCGTCTTAGACATTCGAAGTCGTCAAATTGATATTCGAGCAATCGATAATGAAAAAATAAAAGAAGATGCTGGATTCTTTAAAGTTTTGAACTTGCTATTGCCAGTTGCTTTAATTCTTGCTTTAGCATTTGTGTTGACTTACATCCGTAAACGTAAATATGCTTAAGCATTAATCCTAGCTGATCAATCTATTAGAAAATGAATAAAAAGAAAATAATAATACTTGTCGCTTCTCTCGGAATCATTGTTGCCTTAACGATGTACACCATGAGTTTAATGGACAATTCTGGGAAATCTGTTACTGAATTAATCGATTTTGCTGTTGAAGATACTACAACAGTTGACAAAATCATTATCACAGATGCTTATTCGAACAAAATAGAAATTGTTAAAGAAGGTGAGAAGTGGACTGATGTTGATGGGTCTTGTATTTCTCAAGAAAATGCCCATTTTATTATCGAAGCACTTAGCAAGATTGAATTTAAAGGATACCTACCCGATAATTCTCACAAGCAATTTGTAAAATTGATGTCAGCCCAACATACGAAAGTGGAAATTTTCCAAGAAGGTGAATGGGTAAAAACTTGGTATATCGGACCATCAGCGCAAGATCATTACGGTCAAATTATGTTGCTTGAAACCGCTGAAGATGGAAAAAGTGATGTTCCAGTCATGATGAAAATCAAAGGATTGCAGGGGATAATTGAACCACGTTTTTTTGCCGATAAGCGCAAATGGATGTGTACGAATATTTTTGCTCTTTCGGTTGATAAAATTTCGAAAGTAGATGTTCGATTCAATGAAGAACCAGCTCGAAGCTTTACGGTGACAAAAAACAAATCAGATTTAGCCGTTTATCAGCAAGGAAAGAAGTTGGAAAATGTAGAAACGGCAATGGTTTTCAGGTACCTTCAGAACTTCAAAAAGATTCACTTCGATATTCCAAATTACGAGTTAAACGATAAGCAAATTGATAGCTTGAAGCGCACCACTCCGTTTGCAGTTATGACAGTGAATCAAACTTCTGGTAAATCTTCTAAACTACGCATGTTCCGAATTCCTACAGAGACACAGCAACGCAATGAATTCGGTTATGAAGTTTTGGTCGACATGAATAAGTTTTGGTGCGAATTGCCAAATGGCGAATTGGTGAAATGCCAATATTTCGTTTTTAATCCGATTTTGATTGGTCACCCTTATTTCCCAATGAATATGGAAGGAATTCGAACTCAATAAAGTCTATCCTTTTAATTCTAAAAGGCAATTTGTTAATAAATAAAGAAAAAAAAGAAAGTGTCCCTGTCAAAGACATCGGTCACTTTTCTATTTTTGAGTTAAAATTGAGCGAAATGAACTTTATTATTTCAAGTACATCTTTATTACGTCACTTACAGAGTATTTCTGGTGTGTTGAGCACGAGTAATACCCTACCTATTTTAGATAATTTCCTTTTCGAAATTAATGATGGAGAACTTACAGTTTCTGCATCTGATTTAGAAACGACAATGCGCACAACGTTAACTGTTGAGGCGAACGAATCAGGAAAGATTGCCATTCCAGCAAAAATCTTGTTGGATGTATTGAAGAATCTTCCAGATCAACCGTGTACGTTCATGGTGAACTCAACAAACTTTTCTGTTGAAATAGCATACGACAATGGTAAATCTAAAATGGTTGGTTTTAACGGAGAAGATTTCCCAAGAACACCTTCAATTGAAAATAGTAATTCAATAAAGATTTCTGGAGATATCATTTCAAAAGCAATTAACAAAACGCTTTTCGCTACAGGTAACGATGATTTGCGTCCAGTGATGAGTGGTGTGTTTTGTCAATTTTCACCCCAAGACATTATTTTCGTTGCAACCGACGCTCACAAATTGGTGCGTTACAGAAGAACTGATTCTGAAGCGACTGGAAGTTCTTCTTTCATCTTACCAAAGAAACCTTTGAATTTATTGAAATCAAATTTAACAGGAACTGAAGAAGTATTGTTGGAATACAATGAATCAAATGCGGTTTTCACATTTAATGATTTGGTGTTAATTTGTCGATTGATTGACGGTAAATACCCAAACTACGAAGCAGTAATTCCAAAAGAAAATCCAAATGTATTGACAATTGATCGGCTACAATTACTCAGCTCTATTCGTCGTGTTTCGATTTTTGCGAACAAAACGACACATCAAATAAAATTGAAATTAGCAGGTTCTGAATTGGCATTGTCGGCAGAAGATGTTGATTTTTCAAATGAAGCAAACGAGCGATTGACATGTAACTATAATGGTGATGACATGGAAATTGGTTTCAACTCTCGTTTCATTTTAGAAATGTTGAACAATTTGGATACTCCTGAAGTTCGTCTAGAAATGAGTGAACCAAACAGAGCTGGTTTATTAATGCCTTCCGATCCGGACAATAAAGATGAAGATATTTTAATGCTGGTGATGCCAGTCATGCTAAATAGATAATGTTAAAATCCATCTGAAAAGGTGGATTTTTTTTTTGAAGCCTCTTTTTAATTGCAATCATTGATTAACTTTAAAATATGAATCGATTAGTTTCAAGATTTCTATTGCTGAGCTTTTTAATTGCTTTGATTGCCTCTTGTGGTTTACACTATA
>JBIIKG010000237.1:0-4108 GCA_044233275.1 Crocinitomicaceae bacterium
GCAGATAAAGTTCGCTGTTCCATTTTGTGGAAAATATTTTGAACATCTACAAAACGCTTTTGAGAAAAGTCGACCTCTATTCCAGCCCTCATCAATTCTTCTGCTAAAACAGGAATGTCAAACTTATTTGAATTATAACCACCTAAATCAGCATCTCCAATAAAATCAACTATTTCTTGAGCAAGAGCAGTAAAAATTGGCTCATTTTCAACATCCTTATCATAAATCCCATGAATAGCGCTTATTTCAACTGGTATTGGTATTTCTGGATTAACGCGTTTTAAGTATGATTCTTCAGAACCATCAACGTGAAGTTTGATTATTGCAATTTCTACAATTTTATCGGATGTAATATTTAATCCTGTTGTTTCTAAATCGAATATTGCTATCGGACGTTGAAGTTGAAGTGTCATAACATTGTTTTGATCAAAGATAGGGTATAAAACCAAAAAAGTCCGGACGAACCAGACTTTCTTGTGTTTTGAAACATTATTTTGTTTTTAAACCGACAAACTGATAAGGACGATATTTATTCTTGTTTAAAGCATCTTTTTGATAATCAGGTCCATCAACAGTTATCAAAGTAGTTTTAACGGTAATCACAGATTTATAATTTGGTTTACTCGCTAAGAATTCATTCAATAACTTCTTCATATTTTCAGCACGGAATTGAGCTAATTGTTGATTAGATGAAAAAGCGGTTGTTGGAACTTTAGATGCCGATGAATATATTTCGATTGTGATATTCTTCCTTCCAGCATCTATCTGACTTGAAAGTTGATTTAAGAAGTTTTTAAATTCTTTATCGGAAGCACTTATTTTGTTCTTATTGTAATCAAAATAAGTTATCATTTCTATGTTTTTGAATGCATCTGGTTGAATTGTATCTACTGGTGTTATTTCATTCGGTGCAACCTTAATCAACTTATCATTCATATCATAGATGTAATTTCGATTTACTTCTTGATAGTTCAAATTACAATCTGTTGAAAATGTTTCTTCTTGAAAAGGTTGATCTTTTCCAATATTATATAAAGCAATTGAATATGTTTTACAAGACTCCAGTGCAGTACTAAAAACACCGTCACGCAATCTAGGTGATAATGTGATATTTTGTTCCTTTTTCACACAATCAACACATTTAAGAATATATCTAATTGCCACCTCTTCAGGCAGATCTGCACCCGTAGATGTTTTGATAGTGCCATTGAAAACAGTAATCTCTGTTAAAGAAATTGGATTGTTGTCGATATAATAAATGTCTAAGTTTCCTTTCCCTTCAGAACGATTTGATGAATAATATCCTGTTTTTCCATCCATCGTAGTTGAATAAAATACATCATCAAATGGAGAATTAAATGGGTATCCCATATTTTGTGAAGAACCCCACGTTTTATCCTCATTCATTTTACTGTACATAACATCATAGCCACCAATGCTTTTGGGTCCATTGCTTGCAAAATATAAAATCTGATCGTTAAAAGATAGGAAAGGTGCTTCTTCATCATAAATAGTATTCACATTAATGCCTAGGGAAACAGGTGAGGACCATTGACCAAATGAATTCTTTTTACTCATATAAATATCTCTGCCACCTATACCACCAAGTTTATCAGTAGTAAAAAATAAGCTGTTACCATCACTTGAAAATGTTGCATGTGTTTCCCAGTAATCACTAGCGAAAATACTATCTGTTACTAAATTCAGTTCGTTTTTTTCAATTATTCCAAAGTATACATCACCGAATCCAGTAGAATCTGTATAAATAATAATTTCACGTTCATTCATTGATTGAGCTAAAAACGATTCACTCAATTTAGCTGTATTAAAAGATGCTGGTTTAGGAGTTGACCATTTATTTAAAGAAAAGTTACTCGAATAAGAATCATCTGGCATTTCATTTCTCTTTCCATCTCTATACGCATCATTAGCCTTGTTGTCCCATATTCTTCGCGATGTAAAGTTTAATACAACACCATCTAATGATATAAATGGGGCATAGTCGGCATATTCAGTATTCAATGAATTCAAATTATTTACAATATAACTACCTTTTTCAACATATGCTTTTTTTGCATTTTCACACTGAATGATGTGCAAATTAGCATCAGCGATTAGTTCTGATTCTTCTCTAGATAATTCCTTGAACTTATTGAAATACTCTATAGCCTTGTCAAAATCACCTAATTTATGAAGGCAATCTCCTAAATGATAAAATGCTTCATGCGGGGCAGAGGGCTCCTTTTTTGAATATGCGTCGAAATTGGAAGTTGTCAAAAGGATTGCTTTTTCTAAATGTTTTTTAGCTAAAATTGGATCCATTTGAGAATGTAATGCAGTATACCCTTTGCGATAGTTGTAATTGCAGCTGTTTGGATTGATTTCTAATAAGCGATCGGAAACTTTATCGGCTAAAAAAAGAAATTCCTCTTGTGTAAGTCTAGAATTCTCCTTGACTAACTGAATTTCACTGCCTTTTAAAATAACTTTTTCAACATCTTTCAGCGTATTTTGCGAATAGGAAAGGAAAGATAAGAATACAAAGGTAATAGAAGATAAACAAAGTTTAACCATGGGGAATGTATAAATGATGGACTAAAATAATTCGATTCGGTTTATTGAGCGCAAATATAAGGATTTAAATAAAAAAAAGCCTGGTGTTACCAGACTTTTTTTAAGCAATATTATTCTGTTGAATTTATTCTGTTTTTAAACCAACAAATTGATAAGGTTTATACTTTTTCTTGTTTTTGGCATCTTTTACGTATTCTGGCCCATCGACTATAGCAGTTACAATTACAACGTTAACTTTTCCTGTAAATTCTGGAATGCTTTCAAAATAAGTTGTTAAATCATATCGCATATTTTCGGCGCGAATTTGTGTTAATTTTTCATTTGTTTCATAAGTTTTGGTCGGTACCTGTGAAGCTGAAGAATACACATTTATTGTAATTCTCGGTCTACCTTCTTTTAATTGATTTTCAACATCTTTTACAAAAGCTTTTAAATCACCATCTCTTATGTTTAGTTTGTTCTTATTGTAATCGAAGTAATGAATAAATTCTATGTTTTTGTATGTTGAAACATCAATTGGATCAATAATTTGAACAGTATCAATTGGGTATGAAAGTGTCTTTGAAGGAACATCCAAAATCAATTCTCTATAAATTTCTTGATATGCAGGTTTACAATCTGTCATAAAAGTTTCTTCAAGCATAATTGAATTGTCTGTTGAATTATAATATGTAATAGTATATGTTTTACAAGGTTTAATACCTGTCATAAACATACCGTCACGCAATCTTGGGAATAAAACACGTGTTTTATTATCCTCTTCACAATCATCACAAAACAATTTAAATGTCAAAGCAAAATCTTCTGGAAGCGGCGAACTGTCAGAGGTTCTTACCACTCCTTTGAAAGCTGCTAAATTTTTAACCCCTAAGAAGTCATTGTGAATTTCATAAATATCTTTTTCTCCAAAACCACCTTTTCTGTTTGATGTTAAATATCCCCTTAAACCATCTACAGTAGTGGTGTAGTATATTTCATCGTTTGTTGTGTTAAATGGATAGCCTAAGTTTTTTGCTTCAGACCACGTTCCATCTGGTAACAAATCACTGACTAAAACATCGAAGGAACCCATACTTTTTTCACCGTTCGAAGAGAAATATAGCATATTGTTGTCTGCTGAAACAAAAGGGGCATCTTCATCAAAAGCTGAGTTAACTTTAGGACCTAAGTTTACAGGTAAACCCCAAGTACTGTCCGCTTTTCTAAGAGACATATAAATATCACGACCTCCATAACCTCCTGGACGATCAGAAGTGAAAAACATTCTCGACCTGTCTGGTGAAACCATAGCGTGAGTCTCCCAATAAGGCGAATTAATATTATCATTATTCAATCTTACAATTTCGTTGAATTTACTTGCATAAAAATCCGTGTAGTAAATATCTCCTGAACCAGTAGTATCCTCGTACAAATAAATTCGTCTTTCGTCTGTGCTCACTGCCATCGTTGCTTCATTTCTTTTCGGTGAACAAAAACTCATCAATTTGGCTTCAACCCATGAAGAATCAAAATCCATGTAACTTAAAAAGACATC
>JBIIKG010000238.1:0-4106 GCA_044233275.1 Crocinitomicaceae bacterium
TATGATCAGAATAGTCAGTGGTAAACTTACTTTTCCAAATACCAAATGCAGTTCAATTGTTTGCCAATTGAATACAGCAAACAAAAATGCTAACAAGCCAAAAATTATTTTGAGTACGAATTTTAACTTCTCAACAGAACTTAATTTTTCCCAATATTCCTTGAATTCTAACATATTATCTTATTTGAGTACATTACAAAGATGCAAAATCAATTCCATGAAACATAATCATTTTTGTATGAGTTTAATTAATTTATGAATTTACAATTATCGGCTGATTGAGTTCAAAACCTACAAGCTTTAAAACGAACATAAACTAAATCAATAATAAATTCCCTATATTTGGGGCGATTAATAAAATACTCATGGCAAATACAGCAGACATTAAAAACGGAGTGTGTATCAAGCACAACGATAAGCTTTTTCAAATTATTGAATTCCAACACGTAAAACCTGGTAAAGGTCCAGCTTTCGTTCGTACAAAAATGCGTCAAATCGAAACAGGAAAAGTGATTGATAATACCTTCTCTGCAGGACATAAAATTGATCTCGTTCGTATCGAAAACCGTGAGTATCAGTACTTGTACCAAGAAGGTTCTGATTTCGTTTTCATGAACAATGAAACATATGAGCAAGTAAATATTCCTGCGAAAATGGTTGAAAAACCACAGTTTCTAGTTGAAGGAATGATTTGCAACATCTTGTATCATGCTGAAGAGGAAACTCCTCTAGTAGTTGAACTTCCAATGTACATCATTTCTGAAGTAACGTATACTGAACCAGGTGTAAAAGGCGATACAGCAACAAACTCAATGAAACCTGCAACAATCGCTTCTGGGGCTGAAGTGCGTGTTCCTTTGTTTATCGATAATGGTGAAATCATCAAAGTTGATACACGAACTGGAATCTACGTTGAGCGAGTAAAAAACTAATTCTATCTTATTAAATAATAGAAAGGAGGTTCAATGAATCTCCTTTTTTCATGTTATGCCACATCTAAATCTACCGTCGAAACAATTGTATTACGAATCCATTCGCATTGCACAACCAGTTTCTGAAAAAATAATTCTTGTCTTTTTGCATGAAGCACTAGGTTCAATCGGTCAATGGCGCAATTTCCCATCACAATTGTGCAATGAATTAAAACTTAATGGACTTGTTTATGAACGTGAGGGACATGGAAAGTCAAGCGCTTTTCAAGAGCCAAGAACAGCCAACTATTTACACAAATATGCACTTAATGAATTACCTCATTTAATTGAAAACTTAATTGGTGTTAATCAGAAAGTCATCTTAATTGGTCATTCAGACGGAGGAAGTATTGCACTGATCTATGCTGCTCAATTTCCGAAGAAAGTTGCTGCTGTAATCACGATGGCTGCGCATGTAATCAATGAACCGGAAACAATCGCAGGAATTCAACCTGCAATTGATGCTTATAATGCAGGCAAATTAGAAGGATTAAAAAAGTTTCACGGAGATAAAACAGAAGACTTATTCTTTGCATGGGCGAATACTTGGAAATCAGCTGATTTCAAGGATTGGAATATTTGTCAGGATATTTCAGGGATTAAGGCTCCTCTTCTAGCGCTTCAAAGTTCGAGAGATCAGTATGGGACAATTAAACAATTGCAACTCATTGAAGAATCAGTAAATGGAATTGTTGAAACTCAATTATTAGATGCTTGCGGACATCAACCGCATTTGGAGAAAATGGAGCTAGTGATTGGGGAGATAAAGATGTTTTTGGAAAGGGTTGAAAAATGATTAATTAATATTCTTTTTTCTTTTCTTTTTCCGCAAAAGAAAAGAAACAAAAGAAAACTCTGTGCTGTTTATTCCTCAATGCGCTCCACTCTTGGAAATGCGACCATTTCGCTGATTTCCTTCGCAGACTCAGGAACTTGCTCATGGTGCCCGCTTTCCAATTCTCTCCACTTTTTCAGAATAAAAGGCACCTTTTACGATCCTCCTTCTAGTTCGTAATCTTTTAAAAGATAAAATTTCTCACTTCGAAGTGCCCGAAGGGAAATAGCATTCGTCCGAAAATTTATTAAATGATTAAAAAAAACCGAAGTGAGAAACCACAATTCAGCAGGAGAACTAGTCCGCAAAGCGAAAGAAATAAATAACGATTCGGGTTCTTAAATCTTCAAATTAACATGTAACAATATGGTCTCGAATTAGATGGTGAGCTTTGTCGGCGGTAGCGGCCGCAGTGCAACGAAGCGTCGCTAAGTTCCTTTGCTGAATTGTAAGAGAGCACTTTTTTGCTTCTTTTTTTTGCGACAGAAAAAAAGAAGGTAAAATACAAATCAAAAACATCATTTTTCATCAAACAAAACTTAACTTTAATGGTTAATTAGTAAAGTGCTTATGAACGAAGAATTTATCAATCCAATTGATCCAGATAGAATAACAGAAAAACCGCATGCGTTGGAATACCCGCATCATGCAGGAAGTGCTCTAGTTAAACCGGAAGATCAGGGAAAGATAATGGGAAGGGCTATGTCGGCAATGGAACACCAAACCGATATGCAATTGAACCAAATTTATGAGCAAATGCAGCTATTGGCCGAACAAGCGAAAAAATTAAATGATCGTAAAGCAATTTCAGAATTCATTTATATGGCTGAAATGCGCTTTGAACCGCTTATTAACCATATCTATCATTTATACACTAAAGAAAATGGAGCTTACTTGATTTCGCTAATTGGTCCAAATCAATGGGGATCAAAAAATACCTTTAATTATGTTGCAACGGTTCGATTGTTAGCCGATCATACTTGGGACATTATTGAGAAAAATCCAGAAGTTAATTTTGGATAAGTTTATCGCGTAAACACCCACTCTGCACCGGTCGATTGGTTGACATCAAACGAATATCCATCGATTGAATACAATTTCAACTCTTCAGCCGTTTCAATTTTATTTTTAACAATATAACGCGCCATTGCTCCGCGAGCGTGTTTTGCATACATCATCACGATTTTGTATTCGCCATTTTTAAACTCCTTAAAAACCGGTGTAATCACTGTTGATTTCAAGGTCTTCTTATCGATTGCTTTGAAGTATTCAGCAGAAGCCAAATTGATAATTACGTCTTCCTTTCCCAATTCCAAATTGAGTTGTTGCGCTAATTTCTTTCCCCAAAACTGATACAAGTTCTTTACTTTCGGAGTTATTTGCCAGCTTGTTCCCATTTCTAAGCGATAAGGCACCAACAAATCCATCGGTTTCAAAATTCCATAGAGTCCAGATAAAATGAGAATTTGATCATTTGCTCGGTTCAAATCTTCTTCTGTCAACGATAAAGCATCTAATCCACGGTAAACCTCACCACTAAACGCAAGCACTGCTGGAATAACCTCTGAAGTTTGCACCGTCGGTTTTTCCCAATTCTTGAAGCGTATCTCATTCAATTCAGCCAAATCGGGTGAAATGTGCATCAATTTGGCCAATTTCTTTGCCGACATTTTTTTCAATTTGGAAATCAATTGTTCTGATTCTTTTAAAAATAGCGGATGAGATACAGGATAAGTTTCTGTGACTTTTGAAGTATCTATTGACTTTGCAGGAGAGAGTAAAATTTTCATGTAACAAATTGTTTATAAAAAAAGAATTGAAAATAACGTTATTAGAATGATTCCGATGATGTTCAACACCAAACCATACATGACCATTTGCTTCACTTTTAAATAACCTGAAGAGAAAACGATTGCATTTGGAGGCGTTCCAACAGGCAACATAAATGCTAAACTAGCACCTAGCGTTAGAGGTATAGCTAATTTTTCAATTGGAACACCATGGTCTAAAGCAAATGTCGCCACCAGAGGAACAAAAATACTTACCATCGCAAGATTTGAGAGTACTTCTGATGCAAATACAGCAATCACAATCACAGCGATTAAGATTAAAATAGTAGAATAATCGTGCATCGAACTGAATAAATTCGAAAGTTGCGCCATAACTCCGTTCTTTTCAAATATTTGGGCCAATGCTAAACCTCCACCAAATAACAATAAAATACCCCATGGTAATTTCTCAGTATCCTTCCACTCAAGCATCTTTTTCTTTTCTTGCGAACTAGGAATTAAAAACAATAG
>JBIIKG010000239.1:0-4103 GCA_044233275.1 Crocinitomicaceae bacterium
CAAGAAAGAAGCAATGTATGCAATTATTTAGATATTCCTTTACAACATGGATCAACAAAAATTTTACAATCAATGCGTCGCGGAATTACACGTGAAAAAACAGAAGAATTGATTGCACAGATTAGAGAAAAAGTTCCAGGTATTGCAATTAGAACAACCTTGATTGCAGGTTATCCAGGTGAAACAGAAGAAGATTTTCAAGAAATGTATGATTTTGTTGAAAGAAGTCGGTTTGACCGCTTAGGAATCTTTACTTATTCTCATGAAGACGATACACATGCTTTCACTTTAGACGATGATGTTCCCGCAAAAGTTAAAAAAGAACGAGCGGATAGAATAATGGAATTACAATCAGGTATTAGTTATGAATTAAACCAATTAAAGGTTGGGAAAACGTATAAAGTTTTATTCGATCGAGTGGAAGGTGATTATTTTATTGGAAGAACTGAATTTGATTCCCCTGAGGTAGATAATGAAGTATTACTTCTAAAATCAGATGGCTTTGTTCGTTTAGGTGATTTTGCCAATGTAATTATCACCAGCGCTGATCATTACGATCTATATGGAAAATTAATTTAAGATTTAGATAACAAGGGTCACTGCAAAGTGGCCTTTTTTGTTTTCCTTCATTTCCAGACAACCCGAGGAATTAGTATGAATTCAACATGTTGATATTTGATTTGAATCCAACTGTAGATGATACTGATATTGAACAAAAAAGAGTTTATCATGGCTAAAGATTACTGCACATATGCAAATTTTAATCCTTCATGTTTCTAGGGTGAAACGAAATGATTGCATCTCGCAAAAATCGTTGATCCAAGTGTGTATATATTTCAGTGGTAGTGATAGATTCGTGACCCAACATTTCTTGTACGGCTCTTAAATTAGCACCACCTTCAATCATGTGAGTAGCAAAAGAATGTCGAAAGGTATGTGGTGAAACAGATTTTTTTAGTCCAGCAGCTTCAGCTAAATCTTTTATAATAGTAAAAATCATGACGCGTGTAAGCTGCGCACCCCTTCGATTCAGAAAAACGACATTTTCATTGCCAGGTTTAATGGTTTGGTGTCGGCGCACATGATCGTTGTAAATGCCAATTTCTTTTTCAACGGTTGGACTAACAGGTACAAGTCGCTCTTTGTTCCCTTTACCAATCACGCGAATGAATCCTTCCTCAAAAAACAGATCTGAAAAACGCAAATTCACCAATTCGCTTACACGCAATCCACAACTATAAAGTGTTTCAATGATTGCTTTATTTCGGTGTGATTCGGTTTTACTTAAATTAATAGCCGCAATCAATGAATCTATTTCTTCAATACTCATTACTTCAGGGAGTTTGCGGGCCAAACGAGGCATCTCTAATAATTCACTTGGATCGTCTTTTACAAAGTCCTCTAGCATTAAATAACCATAGAATTGTTTGATTCCACTTATGATTCTTGCTTGGGTTCGCGCACTCAATCCAAGGTCGTATAAATCAGCAATAAATTCTTTTAAATGCTCGTAGGTCAATTGATCAACATCTAAACGATGCGCCAACGCAAAGTCATATAATTTACTGACATCGTTTTGATAAGCGAAGATGGAATTTTCTGCTAATCCCTTTTCGATTTTCAAGAACGAAACAAAATTCTTAATATAGCGTTCCCAATTCGACATGATGATGAAACTCTTGATAATTAATGGACCAAATTTAAACCTTCTAGGATCTAGAGAGCCACAAATATATGGTAATGTTACGTTTGAAGCCTATTTGGAGGACTTAAAAAAGCAAAGTTCAGCTGAAATCACTTATTTTCAATCGAATGTAGAAGGAGAGTTAATCACTTGTTTACAAGAATCTATACACGATGGAATTATTTTGAATGCTGGTGGATACACCCATACGAGTGTTGCTTTGCGTGATTGTATTTCTGCAATTTCAGTTCCAGTTGTTGAGGTTCACATTTCGAACATCACGGCTCGAGAGGAATTTAGACATACTTCATTACTATCTCCCGTTTGCGCAGGATGTATATTTGGTTTTGGAATGAAAAGTTATGATTTGGCGATTGCTTATTTTGGAATAAACAAGCGTTGATTTAACTGACTGAATTTAGAAACTCCTTTGAAATATCTTGCCCAAAGAATACTTCCTTTGTAAATTCCAGTAGAATTAAAATGAGTTGTTGTTGCTTTAATTTGTTTTCTTTTTTGCAATAACGTTGATAGTTGCTTGTACATGTCTTTGTGCGCTCTTAGAATACTAAACAAATGCTTCCATTCTCCAGAAATTAAAAAACGAACACCTGCAATTCCGTCTAATACCAAGCGATGAAATAGCTTAGCAAATAAATTCCCATCGTGATTTTTTACAATCATAAACAAACTGTTTCGGAAATTCAAATAAGTTTTTTGAGGAGATAAATAGGGAAGGGTTCCACCTCCAACATGGTAAATTTTTGACATCGGAATTGCCTTAAATGCATAGCCACGTTTTTTCAGTCGCCAGCAAAGATCAATCTCTTCCATATGTGCGAAAAAGCTTTCATCAAAACCACCAACTTCATGGAAAAGTTCAGCGCGAATCATCATAGCAGCTCCAGTTGCCCAGAAAATTTCTGTTTCTCCGTTATATTGACCTTCATCAAGTTCAATTTTATCAAAGATGCGGCCTCGACAAAAAGGAAAATAATTTCGATCTAAGTAACCTCCAGCTGCACCCGCATGTTCAAACATCGTTTGGTGTTGGTAAGAAAGCACTTTGGGTTGACATCCAGCAAGATGCGGATCTTTCATTGCGTCAACAAGCGGTGAAAGCCAATTTTCAGTCACCTCGATATCGCTGTTGAGTAATAAATAATATTTACTATCTACAAATTTCAGCGCATCATTGTAGCCTTTTGCAAAACCACCATTTGATTCGTTGATAATGATTTCAATTGAAGGGTAGGCGTTTCTTAGAAAATCTACAGAATTGTCTGTTGACGCATTATCGGCTACAATTATTCGAGCACCAGTTGAGTGTGCAATTACGGAAGGTAAGAATTTTTGGAGAAAATGTTTCCCGTTCCAATTCAGAATAACAATAGCAACTTCGTTCACAGGTGACAAATTTGAATGCGCAATATTAGAAATTAATACTGACGAAACAAGTCATTTGAGTTCCCTCCGTAGTGTTTTTCGTTGTTCTGATTGGGGTCATCAATGTTACCGTTGGTCGTATTGCGTTTTGATAATGCATTTGACCATCCAGGATTTTTCAATTCACCAATCATATCAGAATGGAGCAGGCGATACGTATTGTTTACTAAATCTGGATTGTAGAAAATAAAACGTTTGTTACTGAACGCTTGTATTTTGTTGTATTGCCATATTTCATAAGGATATTCTGATGGTGAGTTCTCCTTCACAACAATTGTTGTAGGCGCACCATATTGCAGATACACTCTTCCGCGGTCTGTTTCGAAACCTTCTTGGAAATTATTCGCATAAATGCGCTCAACTAATTGCACTTGCGCTTTGTATTTCAGCCAATTATCATAAGGATTTACAACGGCCGTTTTTATCCAAAATGCTTGAATATGTTTGCGCTGATCTTCAATGTTTTTAGATTTAATGGTGCTTATGATGTTTTTGATTTCGGCTGATTTCGAAATAGGTATTAAACTTTCCAAATAATAAGTCACACTATCATCTGTAATAGAAGATTGAAAACGTGGGTCCAAGATGATTTTTTCATTATATACAGTTAAATCAAGTTCGTTGCTGCGCTCAAATTCATACGTTTGCGTCGCAAGTTCAATTAAACTTCTTGAAAGAAGTGTATATGAGAGCGTGTATTTTCCACTAGGCAAAGTAGAAATATCAACCTTTTTGAAAATAGGAAGAACAGCAGATGGAACATGTTTAGTGTAACTTGTATAAGTAACAATTTCCTCACCTTTTTCCGATAATATCATTTGTTTAATCGCACAAACATCATCTTCGAGAAGATGAGAATTATAAATTTCGAAGTAAACTGGAATTGTATTTAATTCACTTGGGTAAAATGTTGACAAGCGAGGAATAATTACCAAACCAGATTTATAAAAAATAGAGCTTGAATCCCCCTTAT
>JBIIKG010000065.1:0-12722 GCA_044233275.1 Crocinitomicaceae bacterium
AGAAAATGAGTATTATTTCAGAATAACTCACAATAGTTCCATAAATTAATATAAAGAGAGGGATTGACTATTAAGGAGTTCTGAATGCATATAATTTGGTTTTACGAATCAATAATGTAAGGTCGGATTTTTTATTTTTCCATGAAAGTCTCTAAACCATTCTAGCATTCAGAAAGAAAATATAAATACATGAATTCACTGGTGTATAGCTGAACAGCCGAATCAATTCTTTACATTCTTGCAATAAACTTTTAAAAGCGACTTTTTTTGTTTCACACAAATTCCGTATTTTGCAGTGACTTAACTTACATATGAAGAATTTAATTATCGTTTTTTTCTTGCCTCTTTCTTTGAATATTCATGCTCAAGAAGTTATTGCAACAGGGGGCGATTATTATACACAATCGAATGGTTCACTTTCTTTTACCATTGGTGAAACATCCGTTGAGACATATTCAAATGGTAACATTCTTACGCAAGGATTTCAGCAGGATTATGAGCATCTACTCAGTACTGAATTTTTGAATAGTGAAAATTTTTTTGAGGTTTATCCCAACCCATTTTCTTCGGAAATCATTATTAAATACAAACCAGAAAATACAGGGGAATATTTAGTTGAATTAAAGGATGCATCAGGAAAAGAGATCTATCACAGTAACTATTTTTTCTCCTCATCAAACTTTAACCATCAGATAAGCGTCTCTTCTTTGTCTTCAGGTATTTATTTTCTCCAAATTCGAGAATTGAATACTGGAGAAATAACCACCTTTAAATTAACTAAAATCAATTAATACAATTGTTTCGATGAATAAAATTACAGCATTAATTGTTTACTGCTTTTTACTTAATCTACTTTTTGCTCAGACTCCTGAAGCAATTAAATATCAATCGGTTGCACGAAATCTAAGTGGTCAAACGATTAATAGCACACCAATTTCAGTGCGATTCAGCATAATTGATCAAATAAGTACAGGCACAGTTCTATATTCAGAGACGCATTCACCAACCACCAATGAATTTGGTCTTTTCTCTATTAATATTGGAACAGGAGCTGTCGTATCAGGCATATTCGCTTCCATTGATTGGGGAACAAATGATAAATTTCTTAAAGTAGAAGCTGATTTTTCCGGAGGAACAAACTTCATAGAAATGGGAACATCACAGTTACTGAGTGTTCCTTATGCCCTCTACGCAAAGCATGCAGGAACAGCGCTTTTACCAAATGGAACCGCAGCTGGAAACACAGCTTATTGGAACGGATCTCAATGGGTTCTCAATAATTCAAATATTTATAATAACGGTGGTTTTGTTGGAATAGGATTAAATAACCCCGCTCAACGCCTTGATGTTTACGGACAAATAAATATTCCAACTGATAGTGCCTACATGATCAACAATCGTAAAATTTTACATAATCGAGGATTGGCCAATTTGATTATCGGAAATAATGCTGGATTGCTGAGTACATTTGGTCAGTATAATGTGCTTGCTGGTCATGATGCAGGATTGAACAATACAATTGGAAGTCAAAACACTTTTGTTGGTGCAGAAACAGGTGTTAATAATTTAGACGGAATGATGAATTCTTTCATAGGCCGAAGAGCTGGCTTTTTAAATACATCTGGTGCAGAAAATACATTTATCGGCTGTTATGCCGGACAAAATAACACAGTAGGTTTACATAATTCATTTCTTGGAGTAACAACAGGAAACAATAACACTACGGGTGGAGAAAATACTTTTTTGGGAGCACATGCAGGCTACTTTAATTCAACTGGAAATAACAATACCTATGTTGGAAACTTTGCTGGACAGTATAGCACTACGGGAAGTAATAATCTTTTTCTAGGATTCAATGCCGATGCGGCAACGAGCAATTTAAGCAATGCCATCGCAATTGGAGCGGGATCAATCGTTACAGCAAGTAATTCAGTGATCATCGGCAATGCTTCTATAACTTCAATTGGTGGACAAGTTGGCTGGGGTACATTTTCAGATCGAAGACTTAAAACAAACATTCAAGAAGAAAAATTAGGCTTAGATTTTATTTTAAAATTGAATCCTATGAAATATCAATATAGCGCTTTAGGTCAAGAAGACACTTTTTATTCAGGTTTGATTGCACAGGATGTTGAATTTCTTTTGAAAGAAATGAACCTTCAATTTAGTGGACTTGTGAAACCTAAAAATGATTCAGATTTTTATTCAATTCGCTATGCTGAATTTGTAGTTCCGTTGATAAATGCAATTCAAGAACAACAAATTCAGATTGATAAGCTAAAAAAACAAAATGAAATTCTACTTTTTGAACTTCAAAAAATAAATGAGCTGGAAGAAAGACTAAAAAAAATTGAAAAGTCTAAAGAGTAGACAAGCAACCTTTTGTTATAAACAAAAGTCTTTCAACATATTAACTAAACAACAACTACAAAAAAAAACTAAATGAAAAATTTAAGTGTTCTAATTATTGCTCTTTTCTCACTAACTACTTCTGTTTCCTTGGCTTGTAGTCCGTGCGCTGGGCTTTCCGGAATTACCCAGACTGTAAATGGTAACAACTTAGAATTGACTTTTACGAGTAATGCTGGATGGCAGTGTTGCTACAATGTAAATATTGAGTTGATTTGTGTAGATGCTACTTTTACCGGTGTTGCAAATTATCTTTCTCCTGAAATATGCATAAATGGTGGTAATGCATCATCTTCAACTTGGAGCTTCCCTGAACCATATGCCTTAACTGTAATTGACCTTTCAAACTTATGTCCTGGAACATACAAATGGCGCGCATGGGAAGTCCCTTGTTATATTTACACTGCAGAATTTGAATTTACAATTGCTGGAACCAATCCAATGCAGGTGACTAGTTCTGCTTCTGAAGTTTTATTATGTGAAGGTGAATCTTCAAATTTAACGGCTAATGCTACTAACGGATGTAATGGACCATATACTTATTCTTGGGCACCAGCTGTTGGATTGAGTAATGCAAATATTGCAAATCCAGTTGCGACACCTACAACAACAACAACTTACACTGTAACCGCATCAGAGCCAGGATCTTGTGGAGCTCAGCAAACATCTGAAGTAACAATTACTGTGAATCCTTTACCAACTGCAACAATTACCAATTCGGTAGCTGTTTGTCAGGGTGATCCTAGTCCAAACGTTACCTTATCTGGAGCATCTGGAACCGCCCCATATACGATAAATTACAATTTAAATGGCACTCCCCAAACACCGGTCACGACAACTGGAAACGATTTTGTTCTGCCTGCACCAACCAATATTCCAGGTACTTACACCTATACCTTAGTCGATATCACTGAGTCGTCTTCAATTGCGTGTTCGCAAAATCAAAACGGGACTATTACTATTACTGTTAACGGTTTACCAAATGTTAATGCTGGAAACGACCAACAAATTTGTGAACCTAATCCAACATCACCATCTTTAGTAACATTAAATGGTTCTGGAGCAATTAGCTACTCTTGGTCAGGCGGTGTTGTTGATGGTATCGCATTTATACCACCAACCGGAATTAATACCTACACTGTTGTTGGAACCGATGCAAATGGTTGTATAAATAGTGATCAAGTAGTTGTAACTGCCTATCCTTTGCCTGTGGCCAATGGTTCTGCTAGTCCTATTTATGGAAATATACCTTTAGAAGTTACTTTTGGTAATTCAAGTATCCTTGCAAACTCTTATGCATGGGATTTCGCAGATGGAAACACATTAAATACCAATACCTTAGGTTCAGCAACAAATACCTTCATAAATCCTGGTATTTACAATGTACTTTTAGTTGCTTCAAATGGAATTTGTTTCGACACTTGGACAATCCAAATTGAAGTTCTTCCGCCAATGATTGTTACTCCTCCAAATGTATTTACACCAAATGGTGACAATGCAAATGACCTATACTTTGTTGATGTTCAATACGGTGAATACTTTGAAGCGATTATCTTGAATCGTTGGGGACATCAAATAAATACATTAAACACAATTAACCAAGGTTGGAATGGAAAAACAGATGACGGAAAAGATGTAGAAGATGGCGTTTATTTTATAAAATACAAGGCAACAGATTTCAATGATAAAAGCATTGAGGGGCATACCTACTTTCATCTCGTTAGATAATAATTGATTTTTTACTATTTAAAATCAGCCAAAGTAATTAGAAATAAATGAAGGAAAGGATGGATGAAAATTCATCCTTTTTTTTGTGACAAAAATTAATTTCAAAAAAGTATTTACCATGGTATATATTTTGAAATATATGTCTATCTTTGATGAAAATAACATTCATAATGAAAACAACATTTCACTCAGCAGATTCAAGAGGTCACGCAAACCATGGTTGGTTAAAAGCTAAACATTCTTTCAGTTTTGCAAGTTGGTACAATCCAGATAGAATAAATTTTGGAGCACTCCGTGTTCTCAATGACGACATAGTTGCTGCAAAAATGGGTTTTGGAACCCATCCTCACGACAACATGGAAATTATTACTATTCCATTGTCGGGCTCATTGAAACATAAAGATAGCATGGGGAACACTTCTGAAGTAACGACTGGAGAAGTTCAAGTAATGTCAGCAGGAACGGGTGTTGAGCATAGTGAATTCAATCCAAGTCCTAATGTGGAATTAAATCTATTCCAGATCTGGATCTTCCCAAATAAAAGAGGAGTTGAACCGCGATATGACCAAATTCGTTATGACTTATCAGGAGTTGAAAATCAATTTCTACAAGTATTAAGTCCAAATCCAACTGATGAAGGAACGTGGATTCATCAAGATGCTTGGATTCATTTGGCATCATCTACAGAAGGAAATACCCTTGATTATTCTATTAAAAAGGAGGGGAATGGTATTTATATCATGAATATTGATGGTCAGTTTGAAATAAATGGCAAGCAATTAAATCAAAGAGATGCCATAGGCATAGAAGATTTCGATAATATCAAAATCAATACACTTCAAAAGGGAAAGATAATGGTAATTGAAGTACCAATGATTTTTTAAACAACCTTTCATTTCCTTTGTTAACTTACAAAAGAACTCATGGAACACCAACATATTTTAGATGCATTGAATTGGCGATATGCGACAAAGAAATTCGATTCTTCAAAAAAAATAAGTCCAAAAGACCTAGAAACAATCAAGGAAGTTTTGCGACTCACACCAAGTTCTTATGGTTTACAACCATGGAAATTTCTCCTCATTGAAAATCAAGCTCTTCGCCAACAATTGAGGGAAAAATCGTGGGGACAATCACAAGTAACTGATGCTTCTCACCTCATCGTATTTTGTTCATACCTCGAATTAAAGGAGGAACACATTGAAGATCACATTGCTAACACATCTGTCACGCGCAATCAAGACATTGAAAATTTAGCTGGGTACGGAAACTTTGTGAAAAAGACCTTGAGTAACCTATCTCTAAGTGATATTAGCACATGGTCAAGTAAACAATTGTACATTGCATTGGGACAATTAATGCTTGCGTGCGCCGAAATGAAAATTGATGCAACACCAATGGAAGGTTTCGAACCAGCGGGATATGATGAAATATTGGGCCTTAAAGCAAAAAATTTACATGCCACATTGGTTTGTCCAATAGGTTACCGTCATTTAGAAGATGGAGCTCAATTCCACAAAAAGGTACGTAAAACGACACAGGATATTTTTGAGATAATCTAAAAATATAAATGCAATAATATTCTTCTTAAAAAATCGAATATTGTGTCCTTTTTGTCATCTTTGTGTCTTCGATTATGAAAAAATTCTCGCGAAAAAGACATCTTGCAAAAACCATCACTTGGCGAATCATAGGTACAATTGATACAATTTTACTTGGCTGGTTATTGACCGGTGAATTGAAATATGGCGTATCCATAGGATTTTTAGAGTTAATGACAAAAATGGTTTTGTATTATCTTCATGAACGAGCATGGTACAATTGGAATTTCTTAAACCAAACCAACAGTCAAATTAGGCACCTATTAAAAACAATCACATGGCGAATTGTTGGAACTATCGATACCATATTGCTTGGTTGGATTGTTACTGGTCATGCTGAAATTGGTTTTACAATCGGTGGATTTGAATTAATCACCAAAATGCTCTTGTATTATTTCCATGAACGAATTTGGTATAGAAGTGATTTTGGTTTAATTTCAACCACTGAAGAGGAAACAAAAAAATGAGTAATCTACATCCACATAACTACCAAATCACGAAAATTGAAAAGGAAAAGCAATTTGGTCATTCCTCTTTAGTAGTTTGGTTGACTGGCTTATCTGGCTCTGGAAAATCAACAATAGCTGATCATCTAGAACAATATCTTTTCAAAAAAGGCATTCACACAGCAAATCTGGATGGCGATGTGCTTCGAACAGGATTGAACAAAGATCTTGGTTTTTCTGAAGAAGATCGCTCCGAAAATATTCGAAGAATTGCCGAAATAAGCAAGATTTTATCCGACAATGGACTAGTTGTGATTACCGCTTTTGTTTCTCCCTTTTCGAAAGATAGAAATCTCGTTAAAAAAACTGTTGGAGAAGAAAATTTTATTGAGATTTTCGTTCAAACTTCTATAGAAGAATGCGAACGCAGAGATGTGAAAGGACTCTACAGCAAAGCCCGAAAAGGGGAGCTAAAAAACTTTACTGGAATCGATTCACCCTACGAAAATCCAATTAATCCTGATTTGATAATTGACACAGAAAAAACATCCATTGAAGATGCTGTTAAAGTTCTTTCTACTTTAGTTCTTTCAAAAATTCAATTAAAAAAATGAATCGCTACTATCTAAATTACCTGGAAGAATTAGAATCTGAAGCCATTTTTGTGCTTAGAGAAGTAGCGGCTCAGTTTCAACACCCTGTCATTCTTTTTTCAGGTGGAAAAGATTCTATCGTTGTTACGCATTTAGCAAAAAAAGCATTTTATCCAGCCAAAATACCATTTGAATTAATGCATATTGATACGGGACACAATTTTCCAGAAACACTGCAGTTCAGAGATCAATTGGTAAAAGAATTAGATGCCCAATTAATTGTGGGATCGGTTCAAAATTCAATTGAAAAAGGGCGTGTCCGAGAGGAAAAAGGTAAAAATGCATCTCGGAATGTACTTCAAACTACTACTCTACTTGATACAATTGAAGAACATAAAATTGATTGTGCAATTGGCGGTGGACGCAGAGACGAAGAAAAGGCACGCGCAAAAGAACGCTTTTTTTCACACCGCGATGATTTCGGTCAATGGGACCCAAAAAATCAACGACCAGAATTGTGGAATCTTTTCAATGGTAAACACTTCGAAGGTGAACATTTTAGGGTATTTCCAATTTCCAATTGGACTGAAATGGATATTTGGAATTATATCAAACAAGAAAATATCGCCATACCATCTTTGTATTTTGCACACGATAGAGAAGTTATCTGGCGGAATAATTCATGGATTCCCAATTCAGAATTTCTTCAATTAGATGAAAACGAAGTAATTGAAACAAAGAAAATTCGCTTTCGAACATTAGGTGACATAACTATTACAGGAGGAATCGAATCAACTGCTGACACATTAGATTTAATAGTAGCAGAAGTAAGTGCCATGCGACAAACGGAACGCGGTAATCGTGCAGATGACAAACGTTCTGAAACGTCTATGGAAGATCGTAAACGTGATGGTTATTTTTAAGTGTAAAATTGAGATTGAATGATTAACGAGAAAACTAAAGAAAAGCAGCTGCTAAACAATCAATTATTGCGTTTCTCAACAGCCGGGAGCGTTGATGATGGCAAGAGCACTTTAATAGGCCGCTTGTTGTATGATTCAAAATCGATTTTTGAAGACCAACTTTCTTCAATCGAAAAAACTTCCCTACGCAGAGGCTTTAACGGAATTGATTTGGCGCTTTTTACCGATGGATTAAAAGACGAACGAGAACAAGGAATTACAATCGATGTTGCTTATCGCTATTTCACTACGCCTAAACGAAAATTCATCATTGCCGATACACCTGGTCATATACAATATACTCGAAACATGGTGACAGGTGCTTCAACTGCGAATGCTTCTATTGTCCTAATTGATGCAAGAAATGGAGTTGTTGAGCAAACGAAACGTCATTCATATATCGCCTCTTTGCTGCAAATCCCACACATTATTGTGTGCATCAACAAAATGGATTTGGTTAATTTTAGCGAACAACGGTTCAATGAAATCATCGAAGAATATGAGCGAATAGCTTCCAAAATGATGATCAAAGACGTTCAGTTTATTCCAATTAGCGCTTTAAAGGGTGACAATGTGGTGAACCGTTCTGAAAATATGCCCTGGTTCCAAGGGGCACCCTTACTGCACACCTTAGAAACAATGCACATTAGCAGTGACATCAATAAAATAGATGCTCGTTTTCCAGTTCAAACAGTGATTCGTCCGCAAGTTGGAGAATTTAGAGATTACCGTGGTTATGCAGGACGTTTAGAAAGTGGAATTCTACGAATTGGCGATGAAGTTTGTATTTTACCCGCTGGTTTTACCTCTAAAATCTCCTCAATCGATACGTTTGACGGACAAATTAATACTGCCTTTGCGCCAATGTCAATTGCGATTTCGTTGGAGGACGAAATTGATATTAGCCGCGGTGATATGATTGTTAGAACCAACAATCGTCCAAGAAGTGAGCAAGAATTTGAAGCAATGATTTGCTGGTTAAACAATAATTCAGCTCAAGCACGTACCAAATACACCATTCGTCATACTACCAACGAACAAAAGGTGATGATTAAAGAAATAGTGTACAAAATGGATATTAATTCCATTGAACGCAACTTGGACGACAAGGAAATCAATATGAATGATATTTGTCGCGTTATCATTCGTTCTACCAAACCTTTGATGATCGATGATTATCGTGAAAATAGATTTACTGGAAGTTTTATTTTGATTGATGACTCAACTAATGAAACTGTAGCCGCTGGAATGATTTTATAAAACCAAAATTTCAACTTCCTTATGAATAATTTTTTATCGATAATAATAACAGCTGCGCTTGAAGCAGGTGATGCAATAATGAAAGTTTACCAAACAGATGATTTTGGTGTGGATATGAAAAGTGATAATTCTCCCTTAACAAAAGCGGATGTTAAAGCACATAACATTATTCAATCTTATTTGGATAAAACAGGCATTCCTGTACTCTCCGAAGAAGGAAGAAGTATTCCCTATGAAGAACGTAAAAATTGGTCACAACTATGGATAGTTGATCCATTGGATGGAACGAAGGAATTTATCAAACGCAATGGTGACTTTACAGTGAATATTGCGCTAATCGAAAATCAAGTTCCTATTATGGGGGTTGTTTATGCGCCTGCTATTAACGAAATATATTTCGCGAGCAATGATAAAGGTGCTTTCCGCTTTCAGACTGATACAATAAAAAATGCTGAAACCATCATTTCATCAGCGGTAAAACTACCAATTAAAGAAGAAAGAAAAACCTATCGCATAGTCGCAAGTCGGTCACACCTATCACAAGAAACACAAGATTTCATTGATCAAAAAGAAATTGAACATGGTGAAATTGAATTGATTTCAAAAGGAAGTTCACTTAAACTTTGTATGATTGCTGAAGGCTCTGCTGATTGCTATCCGCGCTATGCTCCAACGATGGAATGGGATACCGCGGCTGGTCAAGCGATTTGCCTCTATGCGGGTGCTGACGTAATTGATTGGAATACAAAAAAGTCAATGCTATACAACAGAGAAAAACTATTAAATAATTGGTTTATTGTTGAAAGAGGAGTTTAGAATTCCTAATAAGAATTACATTTTCACCATTCTTGTTTTGTCATTTATAAGTGCTAATTATTTAAATCGACTAGTTGTAGATTTTACCTTGAAATTGTTGGCCATTTGAAGAAAATTGGATCACATAAATGCCCTCAGCAAAATTTCTCAAATCAATTTGCATTTCTCCACTTTCGGAGTCAACAGTAATGGTTTTAGAACCTATCTCATTTCCAAGAAGATCTACTAGAACAATGTTATTCATAGAAAGATGTAAAGAACTAGAAAGCGAATATACCCCTTTTTCCAAATGAGCTATTTTAAATTGATCAAGGTTATTCACGGACAAACCAGCTAATTGAACAGACACTATTTGTTGAATCGTATCACTACCGCATTCATTTGATGCAATTAATGTAACCGTATAATTACCATCAGCAGTATATGTATGTTGCGGATTATGAGCATTCGATGTCATACCATCACCAAAAGTCCAATAATAATCTGTTGATCGCCAACTTGTATTCGTGAATTGAACAGATAAATCAGTTTCTACCGACTCAAATCCAGCAATTGCTACTTCTTCGTTTGAACGCAAATGCCAAGTTTCTAGACTGTCTAAAACACATAATGCAGCTGCACTCTGAAGTATTCCGGCCGTCGTTGCATCTAAGGTTGACAAGTAGCTTGCTCCAACTGGACTTTTACGAAATAAGGAAGCATAAAAAGTGCAAGCAGCCAAATAAGTTCCAGCAACACTTGGATGAGAACCATCACCGGAGTACAATTGAATTGTTGGATGATTATCACGAACGTACCGCCATGCCACACCAACTGGTGCTACAGAAGATTCAGTTGAATCAACAAAACGCAAGTAAGCCAAACGCAAACGATCGTTCATTTTATAAAACGTATTGATGGAATCCCATTGAGGATCACCAACTTCTCTTCCCCATGTCATAAAAAACATTGCTTGTGAACAATAACGATTGTCGTAAACGCTATCCGCTAATTGAATAGCTTGCGGAAGGGTATTGGTATTAACTTGAGAATAAGGAAATGACGGTTCTTGGCTTTGTGCCTGCAGCACCACATAATCCCAAGGTTTACTTTGGATTTTGGTATGTGTCAAAGGATCATTCAATTGATTTGCAAAGGTAAATCCACCATTTGTTTTTGAATCGAAGGTAATTTCATCACCCAAAGAAATTGCTAAATTGGAAGTCATTGTTGGCAAATCATTGACATACGTGTAACTATTCCCAACAAAAAGAACAGAAATACTATCTTGCGCATTAGATAAAATTGCTGAAACTAAAATGATAGAAAGTAGAATAATTCGATTCATAAAGTATGTTTTGCTATTGAGACTTCAAACTTATTCAATGGTTGCCAGTCAAGAGAACCGAATCAAGCTTATTCGTGGAATCCTAAAAACAAGAAGGCGAATTTTTCCAACTAAATGCAAGAGAATTTCGTACTTTAGTATGACAATTGCACATTTATGAAGCTATTATTTTTTTCTTTTGCTATTTCACTGATTAGTCAAACAGTTATTTCACAATTCAACTTTGAATACAAAGACTCAATTGTTGTCAAGAAAAATGGTGATACACTTAAATTCCCATGGGCTGGAGGATTAAGTTATGCTCAGTTTTCAGATTTCGACTTTGATTTTGATGGCGACATGGATTTGTTTGTTTTTGATAGAAGTAGCGACAATATTCGCGTCTACATCCATAAAGAGACAGCTGGAGTTAAATATTATGATTTAGATTACAATGCTGCCGCCTCTTTTCCGAATGATGTGCGCTACCGAGCGACAATGGTCGACTATAACCAAGATGGTAAAAACGATCTTTTTTGCTATGGAATTGGTGGGATAAAAGTGTACAAAAATGTTGGAGATGCAATTAACGGAATTCAATGGGAGGTGGCAAAAGATCTTCTCTATTCAGACAATTGGGGTGCATATTTAAACTTATATGTCAGCTCAGCAGATATTCCTGCCATTGTTGATGTAGACGGTGATTCTGATATTGATTTACTGACCTATCATATCGGTGGACAGCATTTACAATACCATAAGAACATGAGTATGGAAAACTATGGCGTTCCGGATTCATTAGAATTTGTTTTGATGAATGAATGCTGGGGAAAATTTAGAGAAGATGTTAATACAAATAGTTTGTTTTTAAACGACAATACTCCGCCCTGTGCAGAAGGAAATGTGCCAAATCCAGAAAGTCCAATTCAGAACCCAAACCTTGAAAAATTAAAACCGACAGAACAAACCCCAAAACATGCAGGATCAACTGTCCTTGCGTTAGATTATGACAATGATGGAGTAAAGGATTTAATTCTAGGTGATGTTTCATTTGGAAATTTAAATTTGCTAATTAACGGAGGTACCAATGTCAATGCAAATTCTGCAATGATTAGTGTCGATCCACTTTTTCCTTCCAATTCAACTCCAATTAATCTGGAAGTTTTTCCAGCCGGATATTATGTAGATGTTGATTTTGATGGTGTGAAAGACTTAATTGTTGGTGCAAATGCAAAAAATGTTTCTGAAAATGAAACGAGTATTTTGTTTTACAAAAACACAGGAACGAACACATTACCGAATTTCATTTTCCAAACAAATGCATTTTTACAAGAACAAATGATCGAGCATGGAACAGGTGCAACACCCGTTTTAGTTGATCTCGATAATGATGGTAAAAAAGATCTTTTCGTTAGTAATTTCTTCCGCCATCTGCCTATGCAAATGCGCGAAGGAAGTATGGCATTTTATAAAAACACAGGTACAGTTAATGAGCCCGTTTTTACCTTTATTGATTACAACTTTCTTAATTTAAATCAAAGTGGGTTTGGTTTGAAAATGCACCCAACGTTTGGTGATTTAAATGGTGATGGCTTAAAAGA
>JBIIKG010000066.1:0-12665 GCA_044233275.1 Crocinitomicaceae bacterium
CTATTCAGGAAACCAAACTTTCTAGCGTTGAGATTGAGATTACAGATATAAACGGGAAAGTAATTTCCAACGAGAAATATGCTGGTATTTCCAATAACATTGGCATTAATTCAGCTTCATGGAATAGTGGAACGTATTTTCTAAAGTTAAAAGGAGATAACGCTGAAATTCTCGGAATTTATAAAATCGTTAAACAATAATTTTTTAATCAGGATAGAAAAAGAAAGGTGTCAATTGACACTTTTAAAAAAAAATTAAATAAATAAAAACACATGAAAAAAATAAGTTTACTTCTCGCATTTTGCTTAGCAATTTTAACAGTTGCACAGGCGCAGATTCCACCGCAAGCATTGAATTATAGCGCAGTAGCGCGCAATGCTGCTGGACAACCAATTGCTACCTCAACTATTGGAATACAAATTAGTATTTTAAAAACTTCCACCTTAGGAGCAGTTATGTATTCCGAAAATCACTTTGTAAATACAGATTCTTTTGGTTTGTTTAATTTGATCGTTGGTGCAGGTGCCGTTCAAAGTGGTAGTATGAATGCCATTCAATGGAGTACCGATAATTTTTACCTCAAAGTGGGTATGGACATTAACGGTGGTACCAATTTTTTAACGATGGGTACTACCCAACTTTTGAGTGTTCCATACGCGCTTCATGCAGCTACTGCGGATAGTATTGTTGGAGTTGCTGTGGACGGCTCGGAAACCGTTATTATTGCCGGAAGCGATGTGACAATTACCGGATCAGGAACTACTGCGGACCCTTATATTGTAAACGCTGCAGGAGCCACTTCTGGGACTATACCTACCGTAACAACTGGTGCTGTTCAAGAGTATATTAACTTTTTTGGTGAGGCTAGTGCTTATAACTCCAATATGTGGTTAAAAGTAGACCACACAGTTTCGAGTAATGGTGGAGAAACTATTCTGAGTCGTGGTATTTGCTATAGTACATCACCCAATCCAACAACAAGTGGAAGTGGGACAAATTCTTTTTCTAATTGGACTGGATTAGATAGTAGTCAATTCGGTGTACAGCCAAATACAACCTATTATATCCGTGCTTTCGCTGTTAATTCAAAAGGCACAGCTTATGGGAATGAGGTTTCATTCACTACAACAAATGTGCAGCTAGCAACCCTTGTTACGGATCCGGTTTCTAACTATAGCTTTAACCCTGATGGAACCGTAAATGCAGAATTTAACTGCCAATTAACAAATGATGGAGGCCAGCCTCCTGTGCTTGGTTTTTGTTATGCAACTTCTCCTAATCCAACACTCAATGATTTTGTTATTACCACCTATATATCACTCTCGACCGAATTTTATACTTTGGCACCTTTGGCACCTAATACTACCTATTATGTAAGGGCCTATGGCACTAATAGTGCAGGAACCGCTTATGGCAACCAGGTCACGTTTACAACTCCTCAGGTTCAGCTTGCAACAGTTGAAACATATCCTGTAACTGATATTTATGGGGCTCCAGGACCTTCATATTATACTTATTTTTCCGGAGCATTAACAGATAATGGTGGCACTCCGTTTACAAATTGGGGATTTTGTTATAGTACAAGCCCGAATCCAACCACTTCCGATATAATAGCTAATCCTAATTCCGGTTATGTAAACAATTTACAGCCTGGTCTCACATTTTACGTAAGGGCATACGCTACAAATGCTGCAGGAACCGCATATGGCAATGAAGTAAGTTTTTCTACTCCAACTGATCTTCCCGAGATTATTACACAGCAAGTTTCCAACATCACAAATACTTCTGCAAATATTACTGGGGAACTTATTTCTCAAGGATATTGTTTAGGTGAGTTTGGGTTTTACTTAAGTACAAGTCCCCTTCCAACTAGCAATGACATTGTTTTATATGATCAAGGAAATGGAGCAAATTATCCAACATTTACACTAAATCCAAGTGACTTTGGTATTACATTACTATCAAATACCACTTATTATGTGCGTTCTTATGGGATTGCTTGTTGGGGAGGGAATGAGACAGTTTATGGAAATGAAATTAGTTTTACAACATTACCATAAGTTAATCAGCGAATTTGATGTATAAAATCGTGAAGAATTAATTGCTGATAAACAGAAAGTTACAACATTAACACGAGGCAATTACTTCCTTCAAATTGGAGAAAATAAAACACCAATTAAGTTGATAAAACAAATAAATCCCCATTCCTTCTAGAATGGGGATTTATTATATCTATTCATAGTAACGAATTGATTTAAATAGCTTCTCTGAAGTGTCAAATCAACGTTTTTTTCTCTTATTTATATTCTGGAAATAATTCGAGCAATCCTTCTTCCGAAGCAGCACAAACACCACGCTCCGTGATGATTTTTGTGACCAAATGTGCTGGTGTGACATCGAAACCATAATTACTTGCTTGCGTTGTTTCAGGGCAAATCAATACAGGTTGAATTTTGCCGTTTGCCCCTTTCCCAATCATGTAACGTACTTCGTCTTGGTTGCGTTCTTCAATTGGAATCTCTTTTAGTCCATCGCTAATCGTCATGTCCAAGGTTGTTGAAGGCAAAGCCACATAGAATGGAATGTTATTATCCTTTGCAGCCAATGCTTTCAAGTAAGTCCCAATTTTATTTGCCACATCTCCATTTCTTGTTGTGCGATCTGTTCCAACAATTACCATGTCAACCATTCCATGTTGCATTAGATGTCCACCAGCATTATCTACAATAAGTGTATGGGGAACTCCGTGCTTCGTTAATTCGTAACATGTTAAGTTCGATCCTTGATTTCTTGGTCGAGTTTCATCCACCCAAACATGCACTTTTAAACCTTTTTGCATGGCTTGATAAATTGGAGAGGTGATTGTTCCCCATTCCACACAGCCCAACATTCCGGCATTACAGTGAGTTAGAATATTCACTACTTCACCTTTCTTACGATTTGATATCTCTTCAATTAAAGGTAAACCATGCACGCCAATCATTCGACATGTTTCCACATCTTCTTCTACGATTGCTGCGGCAGCTTCCCACGCACATTGCAAGAAATCGCCTTCGCAATTATCTAACGCAACACGCATTTTATCTAAGGCCCAAAATAAATTCACAGCAGTTGGACGAGATGCTCTCAAATCTGAAAATGCTTGATCTAAAAAAGAACCATCTAATTCATCCTCGATCATTTCACGCACTGCCAAATAAATTCCATACGCCGCAGTTGCTCCAATTAATGGTGCGCCGCGGACAGTCATGTCTTTAATTGCTTCTTCTGCATCATCGTAAGTTTCGAGTTTTACAACCACAAACTCGTGCGGTAATTTACGTTGATCAATTACTTCTACATAACGATCTTCGGTAGTCCATATAGTGCGGAAATTGCTCATAGTCGAAATTTGAGGATTTGAAAAATTAAAAATTTGATAATTTAGTTTATTTCTACTTCTGTGAAGTCGGCGACGGTTTGAGGCCAATTGCTCTCTGTTCCTGGTCGCACTAGCTGTACTGTTTGCATACCTGCGGATTGAGCTGCTTCTAATTCTTCAGTGATATCAGACAAAAACAAGACCTCACTCGAAGATAGCGCTAATTCATCTGCGATTTTGACATATGTTTCAGTTTCTCGCTTCCCTCCTGTTGTTGTATCAAAATAATGCGCGAAAAAGGGAGTTAAATCACCTGCTTCACTGTAACCAAAAATCAGCTTTTGTGCGGCGATTGAACCTGAAGAAAATACACCCAACGAAAGACCACCTTTTTGCCATTTCTTCAACGCATCGGCAACTTCTGGATAAACATGTCCTTTAATCTCACCGTTCTTGTAGCCTTTTTCCCACAGTAAACCTTGTACAGTTTTCAATGGTGTCACTTTGCGATCCTCTTGGCTCCAACGATAAAGAATATTGATTATATCATCAACTGATTGCAGTTTTCTGCTTTCCAACGATTGCGATAGGTCTACCGTTTGTTTGAATGCTTTTTGAATTTCATCTAATGCTACCATTGATCTCAACTCACCAATGTGCTCTCGGAAATAAGGAAATAATACATCATAAACAAACTTTACAGAAGTCGTCGTTCCTTCAATATCGGTTAGGATGTATTTTACGTTTTTAAAAATCATGACACAAAGATACGGTACAATTATTAATTCATAAATAGGGATTTCAATAGATTAAATTCGCCGAAAGAAATTAATTGAAAGTATACTGAAAAATAAGATAAAAAATAGGCGCTTAAAATTAGATAGGACAGATTTGTTATCATTTCCAATCATGGAGTGTTGGGATAGAATCTTAACTAACTATTGTATATTCGAGAGATAGTTGTATTTTAGCTTGTTTTTAAATCAAACAGGCAGCTGTTTTCAAAATGAAATGGTCATTCTAGAAAATGTCATCAAAAAATTACATTTTCGTATGATTTTCATTTTCCTAATGGTCCTCTTGATGAACATTTTTCATATTTTCAACCAATATTTAGAGAATATGGTGATGATGTTAAAATGAATAAACTTTTAAACTAAACCTTGCTATGAAAAAATTTCGAATATTTTGCATTCGAACAGTTATGCTACTGCTATTATTGATCTCAAATTTTTCGTTTGGTCAAGCGATTATCCAAGTGCGTGTAATATCCGTTGAAGCCTTATTAAATAGAGATTGTGATGCATTCTTTTTATCAGGAGCTAGTGATTTTGTTTGGGAATTTACCGGAACCGACAATACATTAGGGTTTACCAACAACAACCCAGCTTTATTTGGGGTTTTGGGTTTCAATTATGCCTACCAAAACGGGAATAATGGTCCTTATACTATGTCAACGCCAAGTGGACAGTTTTCGCCAAGTAACGGAACTTTCTTTGATCACCAATATTTGTGTGCCACAGATGTCCCAACTCAAATTAATCTCGGATGGGAAGGTTATGAAAATGATGATGTCGGAAACTATGATGTATTAGGTTTAACGGATGGAGAGACTGGAATACAAAATGTCACAATGGCTGTTCCTGCTGGTGTCGGCAGTTTAAATTATGTTTTTACGGCAAATAGCACAGATGGTGGATGTTCACAGAATTATCGAATTACATTAGAAGTTATTCGTTTGCCTTTAATTGTAAGTTATTTAGAAGATGCTATTTGCGATGCAGCATCTTTAGCATTTAATACAACCTATACGTATGGTTGGTGTAATTATACACTAGAGCCGAATGAACCTGCTGCCAGCGATGTCCAAGCGAGTGGTTCAGGATGGTTTAGTTTCGTCGCGCCTGCAAGTGGTGCTGTTGAGATTACTTCAGATCTTGGAGGAACTGAATTGGGAACGTATTTTGAAATTTACCATGCTGCAGATGCAAGTTCATGTGCAACAGGGATCCAGCCAATTACAGGAGCTTTAATCAAGGATAAATTTGAGTATTTATCGCACATTGAATTTTCTGATGGCACTGATTTTTTAGGGATTGACCCTGAGGCAGAAATTGTTCTTGATGCGTGTGATCCTGTTTCGCCCTTCAGTTATCAGAAATTAATTCCAGGACAAACTTACTACGTTCAATTTGCAGCTGACAATGCCGCTGATCGTGGATATTTTCAAATTCGAGTGAATAGCTTTGGTGGAAGCGCTCCAGATTTAGTCGATATTCCGTGTTTATCAGGAACTGTATCACCTGGAACAACGGTTATCACGTCGGCTTTAAGTTCACCGGTTACAGCCAATTTATCTTTTGGATGTGCGCTAGATGGTGGGAATGATTTTGGGGAGACTGGAGATGTGCATACTTCTTCAGATCCAAATGAATACCATGCGTATGATTATGATCACGTTGCTGCCAATAATAATGACGTGAATGAAAGTGTTTGGTTGAATTTTATAGCACCGAACAATGGTCGTATGATTTTTGAAACAGATTATCAAAGCACCATTTTTTCTGAAAGTTCAGCATTATTTGGATATGATGACCGTTTTTCACCCGGAATTCCTTCAGATTATTCATGTGCAAATCTTGAAGTTTTATACGCTGCAGATGGTGGCTTGAATGGTTTTCTAGGTGGTGCTTCTCAAAGTGCGCGTATTGATGCACGTTGCATGGAGCCGGGTTACAAATATTTTGGAATGGTAGATCCTGCGAACGGTTTAACACTTTTAAATTCGCAAAACATTAATAATTGGTTATACGATCCTTCGGTTGTTGATCCAGTAGTTAATCCTCCAGGGAACGATATTCTTTGTTTAACGACTATCGACCCATTGTATGAAGTAGTTGTAACGCCAGCTGGAGTAACTCCTCCTTTTCAAGCTGTTGCTGGAACAAACGAATTTGCCTGTAGAGAATATTTAGCGGGTGAACCAGCCATTGATCCTTTACCTGCCAATTGTGCAAATCAAACCGTATGGCATTATTTTATTGCTCCTCCTTCAGGTTCAATTGAAATGAATATTAGAGCCTATATTGGAATGAATCTTTTACGCTATTCTGTTTATGAATTATTAAATGGAACTGAATGTTACGGTGGATTAAATCCTGCAACCTATACTACAGATGGAACACAAACAACATCAATCATTACACCTTTACTTCAAGGTTCTGCGGGTTTCACAGGTAATCAAGAATCGATTTGTTGCTTGACACCGGGTAAAATTTATGCTATTCAATTGGATGGTGGTTCTCCAGGAGATGAAGGTCAATATATTATTGAATACATTAGAGAGGTTGCAAGTGATGCGGGTGATATTTTTGTGGAATTGGCCAATGGAAATATTATTGACGTTGCTTCTACAGATACTGCATTTGTTTGTTTTGGAGATACAATGTCACCAGGAATTTTGTTAAATGGAATAGGTCTAACTACACTTGACATTCCTTCATGTTTACAATTAGGTTATGTAATTCATTCAACAAATCCTGTTCCTGATCCTGTTGCAAATACTGGATTTACGTATATTGATTCGGTTCAAACTGAAAATGGTGTATTTGTTAATAATACAAACGGTTCTGGAACTTTCGGGAATCCACTTTTTAATCAGTTATATTATGTTTCACCAATGGCGGATGAACCTGCAAATTGGGGAGATTTAACCTGTATTAGTGCAACTGTTGAGAATGGTGTTCCAATGGTTTATTTACAACCTATTGTTCCGGTTTCTAGCTATAACAACGCCTTGTGTGAAATCACTTTCTCAAGCTCGGGAGGTTTAGCTACCTATTATAATTCAAACTTCACATATACTATTCTGAATTCGACGAATAATATTGTTGCTACGGGTAGTTTTGCGGCTGGAACAAATGTCGTTTTCCCAGTTCCTTCAGCAGAAACATATACCATTTCAGTTTCTGATGGAACCTGTCCTTATTCCTTTACCGTTGATGCTTCGTTGTGCGCAAATCCTTGTATAACGAATCCGAATGTAAACTTTGTTGCAACAACAATTTGCAACGGTGAAAGTATTTTCTTGGAAGGCGCAAATCAAACAACTGCAGGTTTATATACGGATGTTTTTCCAGCTGCAAATGGTTGTGATAGTACAATTTATACAACTATTACAGTCATCGAACCTGTAACGTTTGATCAAACATTTACGATTTGTCAAGGAAGTTCGATTAATGTTGGGACAAGTACCTATAGCTCTTCTGGAATTTATACGGATGTACTTAATGCAGCAAATGGATGCGATAGTACTGTTACCACAACATTATTTGTTTCTTCAACATTAACTTCAAACTCAAGTGCTACAATTTGTCAGGGAGACTCCTATCTTTTTGGAACAACTAGTTTGACAGTTGAAGGGACGTATACTGAAATACTTGGCGCCCTTGGCGGATGTGATTCAATTGTCACATTGTTCCTAACAGTTCTTCCAATTGATACAAGCAATGTTTTTGTTTCAATTTGTAATGGTCAATCATATACTTTTGGTTCAACGGTATTAACCACTTCAGGAACCTATTTGGAAGTCTTAACTTCAGTAAATGGTTGTGATTCGATAAACCGCTTGTACTTGACTGTTAATTCAACGATAACAGCATCCGTTACGGCAACTATTTGTCAAGGTCAAAATTATAGTTTCGGAAGTCAATCACTTTCTGCTTCTGGCACATATACGGAATTGTTTACTACACTTTCAGGATGCGATTCTCTCGTAACCTTGTATTTAAATGTGAATCCAATTTTATCTTCGTCTTTTTCAGCTACAATTTGTGCCGGACAAACTTATACATTTGGATCACAAGTATTGAGTACAGCAGGAACTTATCCGCAGCAATTTCAAACCGCTTCAGGATGTGATTCTCTTGTAACCCTTTATTTATTCGTGGACGATGCCATAGAATTTTACAGAGATACAACAATCTGTGAAGGAGAAACGTATGTATTCGGAACTCAAACATTGAGCTTAAGTGGACTTTACGATGAGGTATTTCAAACGGCAAGTGGCTGTGATTCTATCGTACATTTAGAGTTGGCAGTGCAAAATTGTAATGGTCCATTCGAAATTAGCAACATCGTTACACCGAATGAAGATGGTCAAAATGATACATGGAAGATTTCAGATTACACTCAAATCGCCGGTTGTACGACTATAATCTATAACCGCTGGGGTCAGCCAGTATATCAAACCAATGATTATCAAAATGAGTGGGGTGGAACTAAAGATGGTGAACCTTTGCCTGATGGCGTTTATTATTATTCCATAAAGTGTTCTGATACAGAATATAAAGGAACTGTGAACTTATTCAGATTTAAAAAATAAAGAGCTATGAAAAATATAATAACTACTAGTTTAATCATGGCTTGTTTACTAATAAGCTCAAGTTCGTTTGCTCAACAAACGCCACAATCGAATGTCTATTCGTATAACAAATATTCATTGAATCCTGCATATGCTGGTGCAAGTGGTTGTACAGAAATTTTCTTTTCACACCTCAATCAATGGGTAAAAGTTGAAGGAGCACCGGTAACGAGTTTGTTTAGTGCAAATACACGAATTGGAAAATCGCTTGGAATTGGTGGAAACGTATTGATAGATAAATTAGGAATGTTGCAACAAGTTGCCGCTTCAGGTTCTATTTCATATGGATTTACCATTGCAAAGCAACATAACCTGAGATTGGGAATTACTGGAGGCTATTATCAGTTTCGATTAAATCCTACAGGTGCAATTGCTTTTGATGTACAAGATGTTATTGTAAATAGTGGAAGTCAATCTTCGTCCTCCATCAATTCAGAAATTGGATTTCTTTATCAATTCAAAGGATTAGAACTTTCCATGTCGTCAAAGCAAGTACTTCAATCTTTTTCAAATTTTGGATACAATGGTTTAGATGGTTATGGTTTGAGAAGACACATGCTTGGTTTAGTTGGATATAAGTTTCAATTGAATGAAAAATTAAGTGTGAAACCATCTGTTCTATATAAAGGAATTAACAATACCAATCAATTCGATATTAATGCTGATGTAAATTACAAGGATTTAATTCACGGTGGAATCGGTTATCGAACACAAGTAGGATTGATTGGTAGAGTCGGAGTAAACATTCAAAATTTGTTTTTTATTGGTTATGCTTATGAAGTTCCAATGCAAAACATTGCAAAATACAGTTCAGGTTCGCATGAAATAATTATCGGATTGAAGTTGTGTAAGAAGCAAAAATCACTTCCAGATTCACCTTACACAGAAACACCGATTCAAAAAGTGGATACAGTTTATGCAATTGAATACAAAACGGATACTTTGATTGTAGAGCGAGTAGATACAATTTATATCAATGAGGGAAATGTGAAAACAATTTCTGATCAAGATGCTAACCGTGTGTTAGATTTAGCTTCGCGTAAATTAGAATTCGAACTTGATAAAGCAATTATTTTGAAGAAATCGTATGGCGAATTAGAGTCTCTGACTAATTTAATGTTGATTAGAGAAGATCTAAGAATTCGCTTGGATGGACACACAGATAATAATGGAACAGATGAATACAACATGACACTTTCAAAAAGCCGTGTTCAAGCAGTAAAAGATATGCTTGTCTCCAATGGAGTTAATGCCAATCGAATTGATCTATATTATTATGGTGAGTCAAAGCCAATTGCCGATAACTCAACTGAAGACGGACAAGCGAAAAATAGAAGGGTTGAAATGCATTTTCTAAAATAAGCTTTCTAAAGATTTAAAAAAGGATGTAAGTGATTGCATCCTTTTTTTATGGCTATTTTTTTAATTTGATTCAGGCTTATTCCTTCTTTATCTTCTTTCAATGTTCCATGAATTTCATTCCGGAGTTTTAAAATACTCTGCTAAATGATGTGCTTTACACGTTCAATTTTTGATTCGGGATTATAGATTTTGGATTGGATCTCAGAATTTGGGATTTGTAGTCTTTGCATCCAATCTATATGAACTTTAATAAAGATGATCTATCTCTCCTTTTTCCTTTGTGGCCTATGTGTTAAATCTTACTCTCAGGAAACCTAAAATCCGCAAACTTAGTCTCGATATTGGAAGCTGTATAATGCGGTACCCAGCCACTCATATCGATAAAAATTCGAATTGCTTTCACAAATGGATTTGTTTCACCAGCATCGAACCAATGCTTTGTACCCTCAGGAACTGAGATTAAATCACCTTTTTCGCAAAGTAGATTGAAAACGGGTTCATTCTCTAAATTAAACCAAAAGATTCCCTGGCCATCCACAAAAAAGCGAATCTCGTCTTCAGAATGCGTGTGCTCTGCCAAGAATTTAGCACGAATCGCATCATAATTCTCCGTCAGTTTATTGATAGAAATAACATCGGCAGTTAAATAACCACCTTGTTCCATGAATGGCTTCAAATCTTTACCGTAAGCCGCTAAAATTTCTTCTTGAGTCGCTTTGTCATCAAAAACTGCATCACAGGTCCATTGATCAAAGAATACACCTCTTGCATTAAAAAATGCGCGGATTTCTTTTGGGTCGCGGATTTCAGTATTTGTTTCGGGAATAGATAAAATAGCCATGACGTTGAATTTGGGATGAGGGATTAGTGGTTATATAATTCACATTGACAAAGATACTCAAGCGATTCTAAATGACGTTTTGCTTCAAATAGATTTTTTCCCCAAGCGTAAGTGCCATGCTTGCGCATGATAAATGAGTGCTGCTGAATGGAATTACTTTGTTCCTTCAATGTTAAGCTAAAAGCCTCCATGTCTTGTGTGTTATCGAACACAGGAATTGTAACTATATTTTCGTGCGTTGTTTGACCGTCAAATCCTTTTTGTACTTCGTATCCTTCAAAAACCACGGAATTCTCTACTCTACTTGATAGCACAACAGGGTAAACTGAATGACTGTGTAGAATGACTTTTGTTTCTGGAAACAACTCATAAATAACACAATGAATCAATGTTTCTGCTGATGGTTTCGCGGAACTATAGTCACCCATGGCTTTCCCTTCAAGGTCAACCGTAATGAAATCATCCGAGTGGAATTTCGATTTATCAATTCCAGATCGAGAAACCCAAATTTGTCCAATTTCATCTTTAAACGAATAGTTCGTCGATGTTGCTGGTGACCAACCTTTTGAATTGTAATGTCGAATTGTTTCGGCTAGTTGTTCTTTTAGAATGTGCGTTGTCATTTTACAAAAATACTCAATGAATTATGAATGCAGAATTATGAGTTATGAATTAATTCCGCAATTATCAAAAAAAAACGCGTCTCCCTGTAGAAAGACGCGTTTACAACAATAAAACAAATCCGGAGACTTGTACTTGGGGAGCTCTTGATATTATTTGTTCAATTCTTCTTTTACCAATGAGGCAATCATCTTGCCATCAGCTTTGCCTGCTAATTTACTAGATAAAACGCCCATTACCTTACCCATTTCTTGTGGTCCAGCAGCGCCAGTTGATGCAATTGCTGCTTTCACCTCTGCACGAACTTCATCTTCAGACATCATTTTAGGAAGGTATTCTTCCAATACTTTTGCCTGGAACAATTCGTCAGCTGCTAAATCCTCACGACCTTGCGTAATGTAAATTTCGTATGTTTCCATACGCTGCTTGTGCAATTTCACACAAATTTTAATCGCCGTTTCGTCCGATGCTTCTCCGTTTCCAGATGTAGCTTCTAGCAATAACTTTGATTTGATATCACGCAACACTGCTAATTTCTCTTTGTCCTTAGCAAGCATTGCGTTTTTAATATCGGTATTAATTTTTTCTGTAAAGCTCATTTCTTTTTAGATTTTAGGACCCAAAGACTTCAGGATATTAAGACTTCAGAATATTACTACAGTCTTAATATCTTGATGTCAAAATGTCCTAATGTCCCAATTTCAACTACCTACTTAATCAACATTATCATGTAAGAAATTATTGTTTCTCAATGTTGTACCATTTTCATCTTCTGACAAACCAAAACGGCTATATGTATCAGTTGAACTTGGATTTGAGCTATTCAATTGAATATTTCTTCTAACGAAAGCTGGTTCGTTTTCGAATTCAATAATACCATCCGCTTTTTTCAATTTAGCAGTGTATTCTTGAATACGAGACAAACGCTCTTGAGATTTTTTTTGTTGCTCTTCAGGAGATAAGATCGTTTTCGCTTTAGAATGATCTAAGTTTACCTTATCCATATCATCTTCTAACAAGAAACGAACTACTTCATCTTTTGCAGGTTCAGATACATT
>JBIIKG010000240.1:0-4029 GCA_044233275.1 Crocinitomicaceae bacterium
CAACTGAATAGATTCACCAATACTTATTGTTGCTGAAGATGGCAAGACATCGAAACTGAATGTATTTACTTGAGGAACCGTATAACTTTCTGTAACAATACATCCATTTTGATCCGTTATTGTTACTGAATAAATTCCGGCTGTAAGATTCGTCAACGTATTTCCGCTACTTCCGCCCGTTGACCAGCTGTATGTAAAAGGCGCTGTACCACCAACAGCTGATACGGAAATAGCACCGTCAGCAGCAACGCAATTCGCTGGCGTAATTGTTTCAACCACATTGAAAGAAAACGATTCAGCAATAACTATTGTGGTATCCTTAGGACAGCCATTTACACTATTAATCGTGATATCATAAGAACCAGGACTTAGATTACAAACGCTATCAACAATCATATTCGTTGGAAAAGGCCAAGAGTAAAAATAAGTTCCTGCTGGAGTTGGCGCAAAAGAAATACAGCCATTTTCTTCTCCACATGCAGGTTGGATAATAGTCGCATTTAATTGATACACGTTCGTTTCGGTAATGGTAACCGTTTCTGATATTGAATTGCCACATTCATTCGTGATTGTACATGTGTAATTTCCTGCCGACAAACTATTAGCAGTAGCAGTGGAGCCACCACTTGGCGACCACGAATACGTGAACGTAGTTCCTCCTGAAGCAACTACAGTAGCGGATCCATCTGAGCCTCCACTGCAAGTAACATTTATCTGACTTGATGTTGCAGTTACTGGTGGACAAGGGTTTACCCCAGGAGGAAGAATACAACAGTTTCCACCGGCAGAAACGTTTAGTGTTTCATTTAGCCAACAAGCATATTGCGTTTGATGATAAAGAAGTGTTCCCGAAGTAGCGTTTAGAAAGTAATAAACTATTTCATCTGGCGTATTCACTCCACCGGTTGAATTTAACGTGTCGCATTGTGTTCCTCCTAGCATAACTCCTCCCCAGGGCCCTGCACCGTTTCCATGCGCAGGTATATATCCAACCAAAGGTGGATTCATTGGTGAACTGATCGTTACAATACCAGCCGGAACCCCAGTTACGGAGGTTGTAAAATTACCAAGTCCGCAATTATTATTATTCTGATTGGAATTCATACCGGCATAAATCACTTCGGTAATATTCCCAACAAAAGGTCCTGTAAAAGCAACTTGAATTGGTTCATAGGTACAAATTCCAACTTTCAAGTTTGGTATGTTCTGATCCACATTGATTGTTAGAATACCACCGTCATAATTGGAATATATAATCAGATTTCCATTTGGATTGCAATTATTGGAACCACTCGATCCCTGACCGGAAGAGATACCAAACATAGGGCGAGACGAAGTAGAACTTGCGGTAGTAGCAGTTGAGTTACCAGCGTATTGACTAATCGGTACACCACCATTATCCGCATAATTTCCTGTAATAGCACTAGTTGAAGCAGAGAATGAAAATTCAATACAAAGATTGTCTGTGAAATTATAACTGAAAGGATTTTGCAACACAATGAATGTCCAGTTATCTGAAGGCACGTTCCAGGCGCCGATAAGAGGAGTTAACGTGTAACTCGATGACGCAAGTACTGTTTGAGGCGCGCCGGTATTGAAATTCGTGTTGAATTGGGGACCCGGATTTGCTAGAGTGGTATGCCCCATTCTGATTTCAAAATTGCTTAAGGTGGTAGAAGGGTTCGAAGACCCACCACCAAAGCGAAACCAGATAGTGTCTATGGTAACAGGTCCGGAAACATTCGCAGACATATTGGCAATTTCTGACTGGGTATAGATGAATTGAAACTTTTCGCAGGCAGCATCATTGAAAAAAAGATTATTGACCCCTGCATTAGCCGGTATATGATAATAATGTTCCGGAAGGGTCTGCGCAATGCTTAATCTACAACTTATCAGTGCAATAATTAAAAGGATCCTGTTCGGCATGAGCACTTAATTTAATTTTTCACCAGAATTTTCAAAGCGGACGATTCTGTTCTTCTTTTGTTTCACCTGACATTACTCGGTTTATCAACAAAAATAAACCTAATTACAAGCATTTTTTTACACAAATACATTTATAGTCTATATTTGCATATATCATTGATTAATAATTATTTAATTACATATGCTCAGAAATAATGATCTTTTTTTATTAATTAAAACACTAAACGTTCATGAAAAAAGGTACCTGACCACGGTATCTAAAAAAGCTGGAGATCAACAAAGCGCATATGGTAGGATGATCGAATTGATCTATCGAATGGATACTTATGATGAACAGACGTTGAAAAGTGCATTTTCTTCCTTTTCAAGATCGAATAAACTGGATGTCAAGAAACATTATCTCTATTATTGGATAATCAAACACCTGGCTGACTTTAACGCATCTTCGTATATCACACAAAATGATATTCGAAACATTCAAGTTTTACTTGATCGCTCACTCGTAACACAAGCAGAACAACTGATATCCGATATTAAAACCAGAGTGATAAAATCTGAGAATTACCTGGAACTGCTGTCTTTGCTGGAAAAGGAGTTGATTCTTCAGAAATACAATAATGAACGGAATTCTCAACTCATAATTGAAGAATTGATCTATTACTCAAACAAGTATTCCACCCAGCAATCATTTGAATCCGCAAAAGAAAAATTCAGAAATATCCTGGATCAAAACATGTTCTCTAGAACAGAAGCACAACAAAATCAGATCGAAGCACTCTTTAAAGAAAAAATACTGCGTAAGAATTCATACTCGAATAGTTTTTTATTGAGCGTGCAATACAACACTTTGTATTATTGGAAATTTGGTTCAGAGAATGATTGGGAAAAAGCTCACAGATATGCTCTTAAGAATTACAAATTTATAGTGGGAAATCCTGAGAAGATCAAGTTGTTCCCTGAGGCATCGATCCAAATATTCTACAACTACCTAAATGCAACAAGCATTTCAGGAAGAAGTGGGTATGGGCAAGCCTCAAAAAAAATGTCTGAGCTTATACTTCAACAGCATAACAAACGACTCAAACAAGATGCGCTTTTTTATTTGCACCTTTCAAAACTCATTTATTTAAACCGAAACAGAACAATTCATTCTGGTCCGAAGGTGGTTTTGGAAGCGGAGCATTTTATCCAACTAAATAAGGACAGCTTTTCTGTTTTTCGCCTGAACAATTTTTATTTCGACCTAGCTAAAGCTAATTTCTACCTCAATGATTTCAGGAAAGCTTTTGGAATTTTCAATGAGATCTATCAGAAGTTCTACACCAAAGATTATACTGTTGACTTCTATACCCATTCAAGAATACTCTATGCTTTGACATGCTTTGAAATAGGAGAGATCGATCTAATGATCTCAACAGCAAATTCAGTCACTGAATTCATGAAGCGAAATGCTGTTTTCTTCAAGTTTGAAAAGAAAATACTTCGTTTTATTATCAGGGAGTTACCGGTTATTCATGAAAAGTCAAAACAAGAGCGCGTAAAGAAATTCGAAAAACTCAGAACGGACCTTGATGGCATTTTCGAATCCGGGTACGAACGAAAAGTATTGAATTACTTCGATTATTATCATTGGATCGATGCTAAAACAGAACGTTCTTTTGATTAATAATGGATTAAAAGTCCAGATCGAAAGCCCCGTAAATGTTGGGAATCCATTGTTTTTAAAGGACTATAAATAAAAAAAGCCCTCTAAAAGAGGGCTTTTGGTGGAGTCCACTGACCTAGTTTCGAACCCCTTTATGGAGGATTTGGAGAGGTTTCGATCGTTTAAAAATTGGTAACTAAATAACTTAGATATTCAGTTAGTTTCGTTGACAAGTAATACGGCATGTTCATCAAAAAATACTTTTTACCACTTCTTGTTGAATGCTCTTCGATACTAAATTTACCCGCATACATGCGAACAGCATAAGGATGAGGTGCCCCTTCAATAAATTGGTGTAACGATTTCAGTTTACCTTCTTTACCTGATTTTATCTCAATTGGAATAACCATCTTATTGAATTGCACCACAAGGTCTACTTCAGCTGATGATTGATT
>JBIIKG010000003.1:0-39889 GCA_044233275.1 Crocinitomicaceae bacterium
AGTAAGCTGATTCAGATCTAGTTCTGTATCCGCTTCAAAATGTTTGTGCTTAATAAAGGTTGTGTCACCGTTTTGTATAACACTTAATTCAAACTTTGAATCAAGACCTATAGACAAATGCTTATTTGTTGTTTTAAATGAAGTAGTTGTTTTAGTGATGTAGGCATCAATCATCAAACCTTTGGTTTCATTCAATTTCGAAAGATCTATTTTATCCAATTTGATTGATTTCAAATCCAAATGAAATTCTTCCTCAACTTTCTCAGCTGGTAAATTCGTTTCGAATGCTTTGGCAATGTTTAAAGAACCATCCTTATGCTGCACCACCCGAATGTCACCATTCGATAAACGAATGGATTTAACATCATACTTCCCAGTGATTAATCCTTTAATATCAAAGCCTACATAAGTATCATTGATATGTAGAATCCGCTTTTTAAGATCAAAGTCATCTTCCTCAAATACTTCTAGACCTTCAATATCAATAGAAATATAAGGGAAATTAGCAAATGGAGCTACGTGACTCCCCTTGATTCGAATGGCACCTTTGAAATCCTTATTGGCCGTTTCTATTAAATTTTTGACAATTGCATCTTGTTTTGCGTAAACTATTAGCACTACAGTGAAAAACAAAACAATTGGAGTTATTATGGAAACCAAGATAAATCGCTTCCAAAATTTTTTTCGTTTTAAAAAAGAAAAAGACAGATCCATTCAATAAAATAAGTTCTAAAAATACACCAAAAAAATTAGGAGCAATAAAATCCGCATGAAATAACCATTCAATTTATTATTTTCCTTTGCCGAAAATTTAATTAAAAAGAAGCGAACGACTTATTATTTTCTTGAAATTTTCCCTTCCCATTTCATTAATCCTCTTGCTCGTTGTATTTTTGCACCATGAAGAAGAAAGTCGAAATACTTGCACCCGCAAAAAACCTCTTACAAGGAATGGCAGCCATCAATGCTGGTGCCGATGCAGTATATATTGGTGCCCATTTGTTTGGTGCACGCAGCAATGCGACTAATTCTGTGGATGACATAGCCGAATTGGTTGAATACGCCCACTTATTTAAAGCAAAAGTTTTTGTGGTTGTGAATACGATTCTTTACGATAACGAGATGGAAGCTTGTCAGAAATTAATTCATGAACTATATCATATTGGTGTTGATGCCTTGATTGTTCAAGATATGGCCATCATGGAAATGGACCTTCCTCCTATCGTCATTCACGCTAGTACACAAGCCAATAATCGCACACCTGAACATGTAAAATTCCTAGCTGATGCAGGGATGAAACGAGCAGTTTTAGCGCGCGAATTAAATATAGATCAAATTCGAGCAATTCATTCAGCAACGGATATAGAACTAGAATTTTTTGTTTCTGGTGCCCTATGTGTTTCCTTCAGTGGAAATTGTTACATGAGTGTTGCCAACGGAGAACGCAGTGCTAATCGCGGTTCGTGTGCTCAAAATTGTCGCCTTCCCTACAATTTAATTGATGGAAACGGAACAACTTTATTAACTGAATCTCACTTGCTGTCGATTAAAGACTTGGATTTGAGTGATCAGTTACCTCTTCTTATAGAAGCAGGAATTACCTCTTTCAAAATTGAAGGTCGTTTAAAAGACTTAGTCTATGTGAAAAACAATGTTTCCCATCTACGCAAGCGCTTAGATGCTTTTTTAGAAGGAAATGAAAATTTTGAAAAAGCATCGTCTGGTCGGACTATTTACAATTTCGATTCACAGATGGACAAAAGTTTCAATCGCGGTTATACCGATTATTTTGTCAATCAGCGTAAATCGAAAATCGGTTCGTGGGAAACACCTAAATCGCAAGGAGAATATATTGGAAAATTACTCGGAACAGAGGTAAATGGTTACCACATCGAAAATAGTGAACTGCTCAACAATGGTGATGGTTTGTATTTTGTGAACGAAGAAGGACATGCAGATGGAGACCGTGTAAACATTATCATCAACGGTTTAGTAATTCCAAACAACTTTAGAGTTTTACCTATTGGAACGGAAATTTACCGTAATCACGATGCTGCATTTACAAAATTAGTAGAGCGCGAAGATGCTGTTATTCGTAAAATTGGAGTTACCCTTCAATTTACCGAAACAAACGAAGGATTTCTATTAACAGCAATTGATGAAGATGGTCACACCAGCCAAATTGAGCTTAAATCAGCGAAAGAATTAACCAAAAATGGTGAATCGATCGAAGAAAACATAGCCAAAAATTTAGCAAAGACAGGAAACACGCCTTTTGTTGTCGACGAATTGAACATCCAGTTCTCACAAGCATGGTTCCTGCCCATTTCAAAAGTCAATGAGGTTCGACGAGAAGTTTTAGAGCAATTGATGGATATTCGAGTGAAAGAATATCATAGTGAGGAAAGTCAAATTGTAAAAACGGATCATCCTTATCCTGAGGAAAATCTTGATTTCACCTACAATGTCTCCAATAAAATGGCGCGTCAATTTTACCACCGCCATGGTGTGAAAGAAATTGAGAAAGCATTCGAATTACAATGGGATCCTGGCAAGTCGCGCGTAATGACTACAAAATATTGTGTAAAATACGAATTAGGCAAATGTCCAGTATATCAGCGTGATACAATGGGTGAAAAGGTAAAGGAACCACTTGTACTGAAGCACGGAGAAATTGAATACAAACTAAAATTCAATTGCAAACCATGTGAAATGGAGATTTGGGAAAAGGATGCTGAATTTGAAATTGAGGAAGAAGGTATTTGGGATGAACGTTAAGCTTTATTAACAGTCCTGACAAGCAGCTATTTCAAAAAATAGAACCTATCTTTGTTAGATGTCAGATACACCAAAAAAACAAGCTTTTGTGCTTCGATTGCTTCAAGAAAAGTGTCCTAAATGCGGAGAAGGACATGTTTTCGTTCAAAATTCAAGTTTCTTTAGTTTACCTGTCATGAATGACAATTGTGAAAAATGCGCGTATCGTTTTGACCGAGAACCTGGCTACTTTTTAGGAGCAATGTATTTGAGTTATGGCTTTGCTGTATTGCAAGGCATCATTACTTTTTTTCTTGCCTTGTTCTTGTTTCCCAACTTACCCACTTTTTGGTCTATTTTTCTAGTTTTAATCGTCATTTTAATCTTTGGCCGGAAGAATTACAAATTGTCACGGGTGCTTTATATCCATATTTTCCCTTGGTAAATAAGGGCTAAAATAATTTATTCAACATGTCATTCAATATCGTTTTAATCGAACCTGAAATACCTAATAATACAGGAAATATTGGTCGATTAACCTTAGCGTCTGGATCAACCTTGCACCTCGTAAAGCCTTACGGTTTTGAAATTACCGATGCACGATTAAAGCGTGCAGGACTTGATTATTGGCAACATATTGAATTAATTGAGTATGATTCTGTTGAAGATTTTTTCGCAAAACACTCCGATAAAGAATTTGCTTTGTTTTCAAGCCATGGTACAAAAAGCATTTGGGATATTCCTTATTCAGAAAACATGTTTCTAGTATTTGGAAAAGAGTCAGTTGGACTTGCTTCAGAAATCACGGATTTGTTTCCAGGCAAACTATATAAAATACCATTGTTCAGTGATAAAATCAGAAGTTTGAATTTAGGTAATGCGGTCGGAATTGCTGTATATGAGGGATTGAGGCAATTGGAGGGTGGAGATAGAGATTAGAGATAGAGGTTAGAGATAGAGATTAGAGATAGATATTAGAGAATAGATATTAGAGATAGATGTTAGAGTAAAAAAAATGGGCTTTTTAGTATACTAACATGTAAGGGCATCACTCTCACTTGAACTTTAAATCATCGAAGGGCTCGTAGTTCAATTAAATGGAACTAGGTATATTTAAAAAATCAGATGGAATGCCCTTCGAATTGAGTTTCTCGATTAACTCCTAAAGATTACATCTCTAAGGCCAAGTACTTGGCAGTATATGAAATATCCTGTGCTTTTTTAACAACTTGCTCTGGAGTTCCTTGTGCTATTATCATTCCGCCACCTTTTCCCCCTTCTGGACCAACATCAATTAGGTAATCTGCCACCTTGACAATGTCTAAATTGTGTTCAATCACCAAAACGGTATTTCCTTCATCTGCTAAACGCTGCAACACTTCCAATAACATTCGGATATCTTCAAAATGCAAACCAGTTGAAGGTTCATCCAAAATATAAAATGTATTTCCAGTACTTTTCTTCGCTAATTCAGATGCTAATTTTATGCGCTGAGCCTCGCCTCCAGAAAGCGTTGTCGACGGTTGACCCAATTTAACGTATCCAAGTCCAACACTAAGTAAAGTTGCTAAAGGCAGATGAATTTTTGGAATCGCTTCAAAGAAAGGAGTTGCAGCCTCAATGGTCATTTCTAAGACATCTGAAATTGATTTACCTTTAAATCGAACTTCAAGGGTTTCTCGGTTATATCGTTTTCCATTACAAGTCTCGCATTCAACATAGACATCCGGAAGAAAATTCATTTCAATCACCTTCATTCCTCCTCCACTGCACGTTTCACAGCGTCCACCTGATACGTTGAAAGAGAAACGACCTGCTTTATACCCACGAATCTGTGCCTCAGGCATTCCTGCAAATAAGGAACGTATTTCATCAAACACCTTTGTATAGGTTGCAGGATTAGAACGCGGCGTTCTTCCGATTGGACTTTGATCAATTTCTATAACCTTATCCAAATGCTCTAAACCATCAATTGATTTATAAGGTAACGGTTTGCGAACACCGTTGTAGATATGTGCTAATAGAATTGGATACAAGGTCTGATTAATCAACGACGATTTACCGCTGCCAGAAACACCCGTTATACAGCAAAATGTGCCCAATGGAATTTTTAAATCTACATTCTTTAAATTATGTCCCGTTGCCCCTTTCAAAGTCAAAAACTTCCCATTGCCTTTTCGGCGCTTTTGGGGGATTTCAATTTTTAATTCCCCTGTTAAATATTTGGTCGTAAGTGAATCAACTGTATTCAATTCAGAAATTGGTGCGGCGTTGATGATTTGTCCTCCATGAATTCCAGCACCTGGTCCAATATCCACCACAAAATCAGCAGCTTCAATCATTTCCTTGTCGTGTTCAACGACAATAACCGAATTCCCCGCATCTCTCAAACGCTTCAATGAATTAATCAAACGCGTATTATCGCGCTGATGTAAACCAATTGAAGGTTCATCCAACACATATAACACATTCATTAATTCTGAGCCAATCTGAGTCGCCAATCGAATACGTTGTGCCTCTCCACCCGAAAGGGTTTTAGCGGAACGGTGTAAAGTCAAATAATCCAAGCCCACTTCTAAAATAAAATTTAGGCGCGTATTTATTTCCTTTAAAATCTCTGTACCAATTATGAGCTGATCATTCGACAATTTAGTCTCCAACTGCTTAAACCATCCGCCCAATTCGATTAAATCCATTTGCGCTAAATCGCCAATATGCTTGTTGTCTAATTTAAAGAAATGTGCTTCTTTTTTTAAGCGCGTTCCTTCGCAACTTGGACAAATTTTCTTATTCATGAAACTTAAGGCCCAACGTTGAATTGCTGCTGAACTTTCTTCTGAGTGACGAGAAACAAAATTGATAATTCCTTCAAACGTAACCGTTGTGCTTTTGTTAGAACGTTCGATGTCCTCATTCCCATAAAGCAAAACATTCATCACTTCTTCTGGAATTTCTTCCAGTGGAGTAGAAATTGAATAGCCTTCTTGTGTTAAAAAAGCATCTAACTTATCGAAAATCCAAGTACGCTTATAATCACCCAAAGGCGCTAAACCACCTTTTTTAATCGATAATTTAGGGTTGGGAATAATCTTGGTGATATCTGCTTCAGAAACTTCCCCTAATCCACTGCATGTTGGACAAGCTCCATAAGGTGAGTTGAAGGAAAACAAACTAGGTTCTGGTTCTGGGTATGAAATTCCAGAAGTTGGGCACATCAATGAACGACTGAAATGGCGTACATTTTCATTTTCAAAATCCATCACCATCATCGCTTTGTTGCCATGTTTCATGGAAGTTATGACAGAATCGTAAATACGCTTACGGTCATTTGGATTTATTTGGAGTCGGTCAATTACAATATCTATATCGTGAATTTTATAGCGGTCCAACTTCATGCCTTGTTCGATATCCTTGAGTTCACCATCGATACGTACTTTGGTGAAACCCATTTTTTGGATTTGATCAAACAATTCACGGTAGTGACCTTTACGACCTTTTACTTTTGGTGCTAAAAAAACAACCTTTTTATCCTTGTACTGTTCAATAATTAAGTCAACAATTTGATCATCAGAGTATTTAACCATTTCCTCGCCAGTTTCATACGAATAGGCGACACTAACACGTGCATATAGTAATCTAAGGAAATCATACACTTCTGTAATTGTCCCAACAGTTGAACGAGGAGAACGGGAAACCGTTTTTTGTTCAATTGAAATAACTGGACTCAAACCGTCTATTTTATCTACATCAGGGCGATCTAATCCCCCCAAAAATTGGCGCGCATATGCTGAAAACGTTTCAATGTAACGGCGCTGACCCTCCGCAAAAATGGTATCAAAAGCAAGTGAGGATTTACCGCTTCCACTCAAGCCAGTAAATACAACCAATTTGTTTCGTGGAATCTTTAAATCAATATTCTTCAGATTGTGCTCACGAGCACCATAAATTTCAATATATCCGTCGTCGTTTTCTGTCATTTTTGGTAGGAAGCATAAGGCTTCAAATTAACGTGTTCTTTTGGAAGCAAAAGTGTAAATTCTTTATTTTTTATTGTCAATTTATTACCTAAAATCCACGGATTCAACTTTCGAATAATTTTATAATTAAATCCTTGAGCGATTGACCATTCAGCGAGGTTGGAAATCGATTCAGTAACAATAACATTTTTCGTTTCAAATGGTTTATACAATTCTGCTTCTTTTACAAGATAACCGTATTTTTCAGCATTTTCAAAAATTAATTTAACTGCCAAAATTCGGTAAACATATCTACCCGTCTCACTATTCATGTGTGTGTCGAAATAATTGGTGGTGTATTGCCAGCGCATATCGCTTCTGACTCCTCCAATACCTCTATTGTATGATGCTGCCGCAAGAACCCAATCTTTTAAAGTATCATTTGCATATTTCAAATATTCACATGCCGCCTGCGTAGATTTTTCAATATTTAATCGTTCATCCACTTCGGCATTCATAAGTAAATCATGTTCTTTTGCTGTTCCTGGCATAAATTGCCAAAAACCTTGCGCACCAGCTGGACTAACCGCTTGGATCAGACCACTTTCAATTACCGCCAAATATTTAAAATCTTCTGGAATTCCATTTTTTTTCAAGATCCTTTCCATTTCAGGAAAATAACGACTTGCACGCTTCATGGCTTGAATAGTTGCACTATGATAATAGGCATTCACTAACAATTCTTTATCGAGCCTTTCGATTATATCTTCATCTTGCAAATTGATTTTTTGTCCACAAAACGTCATCTCATTTGGTAAAGGGGGCAAAACAAATGGATCAGAAGGAAGATCCTTGTTTTCTTGAACAGCTTTCTGATTAATTTCAGTGTTCTCGCATCCAGCAAAGAAGAAAAATAAAAGTAAAAAGGGAGTTATTTTCATTGGTACAATTCAGATGACGAATTTACCAATTTGCAGGAAGAAACTACTTATTTCTTCTCTGGAAATTTAATTGTATTTCGATACAAATAGCCAAAAACAAGAACAAAGTAAAGTGCGAAAAGTGCAATAGGATAGATGATGGCAGACTTAACCATAAAAAGCATCACGATTACCAATAAAAAAGCTACCAAACCAATAGTAAAGAAAACATACCAAACTTCAATATCTTTAAAACCAGCATATACTAAGTGATGAGTGGTATGATCCTTCCCTCCCACCATTGGAGATTGACCTCTTTTCAGTCGATTTATTACAACCGTGAGTGTGTCTGCTGCAGCAGGGGTCAATGCTATTAATCCAACTACAATTCCAACCCACGAGTGATTTTCTGTATAGGGCCCAACATTCCATAAAAACTTTACAGCAAAAAAGGCGACAAACAACCCTATAAACTGGCTTCCAGCATCCCCCATAAAAATTTTGGAAGGATGGATATTAAACTTTAAAAAACCGAGCAATCCTCCGATCATACTAATCAATAGTATTGTCCACAAATCAAAATCAAATCCATTAAATATCCACCCACTTGCTAAACAGGAAGACAGAACAAAAACTACTGTTGTAGCAGTAATCCCGTCCATATTGTCTAGCATATTTAAGGAGTTCATTATTACGATTACCCAAACAATTGTTAGTAAAGCATCAATGTAAAAAAAGTGAGTTAAATCAATGATAGTGCCTGTTAAGACAAACAATACACCACACGCTATTTGAATCCCTAATTTAATAAGTGGTTTCGTGTTGTAAGCATCATCAGCTAAGCCCATAAGAAAAGCAAGACTACCTGCACTTATTAGTCCAAGGTACTCTTTGTTGTCAAAAATATTTTGATCATTAAAAATAATTGAAAAAGCGATTGAAGAAAAGATAAAAACAATAAAAAAACTAATCCCGCCTAGTGATGGTTTTGATTGATTACTCCAGCGAATCGTGATATCATTTTTGTTTCGAATGCCTAAAGATTGAGAAAAACTGAGTAATAGTTTATTGCAGATGATGGATACTACAATCCCACCAATCAAGAAACCTAACAATATAGAGAACAATAGTAGCAAACTAATCAAATGGTGATTTAATTCCGTCGAAAGGTAATCCTTTTTTATCTTTTTCAGAGATTATTGGTTGAATTATTTTCCAATCAATACCCAATTGTGGATCGTTCCATGAAATAGTTTCTTCATTTTCAGGCGAATAATAGGAAGTGCACTTATATTGAAAAATAGTATTATCTTCTAGAGTGGCAAATCCATGAGCAAAACCTTCAGGAATCCAAAATTGTCTTTTATTTGTCTCAGAGAGTTCAATAGTAAAGGCCTTTCCGAAGGTTGGTGATTTTTTTCGCAAATCAACAACAACATCTAACACTGAACCTTTTACAACTCTAACCAATTTACCTTGTGCGAAAGGGGGTTTTTGAAAATGAAGACCTCTAACTACATTTTTACTGGAAAGAGATTCATTGTCCTGAACAAACGAAATTTTTTTACCTATAATTTCTGAAAATATATTCTCGTTAAATGATTCTAGAAAATAACCTCTATGATCCCCAAAAACTTTGGGTTCTAAGATGAGAAGTCCCTCAATGTTCGTTTTAACTACTTGCATTATCCTATTTTCTTTTAATCAATCTTAAGATTCGTTTTTTAATTGTTGATTTATTTTTTTCGGATTCTTCATAATAACCATTTCCATAGCCATAACCATAACCATAACCATAATTCGAGCGTCGATGACTATTTATTCCATTCAAAATGACATTTAACTTTGTTAATTGATTCATGTCGAATAACTCCTTCACACGATGTGCAAAGATACGTTTTGAAAAGTGCGATTTGAATACATAAATTGGAATATCTGCCTCTGTCAAAATTTTAATACCATCAGAAACTAAACCAATTGGTGGATTGTCCATTATGATAACATCGAATTGTGTTTTTAACTCGTCAATAATATCTTTAAAACGATCACTCAAAAGCAATTCAGAAGGGTTAGGAGGAATTGGTCCTGCAGTAATAAAAAATAAGTTCTCAATTTTCGATTCTTTAATACATTCCTTTAATTCAAACTGTTTAGAAATTAAACTGCTCATTCCTGCATCATTTGAGACTCCCAATCCTAAATGGATTTTTGGTTTTCTCAAGTCCAAATCAAGTAAAATTGTTTTTTTACCTGACATCGCTATGATACCAGCTAAATTTAACGAAACAAAGGTTTTTCCTTCTCCAGAAATAGAGGAGGTCACTGCAATTGTTTTATAATCTCGATGAATATAACTCAGGTTTGTTCGAATCTTTCTCATCGACTCAGATAGCATTGATTTAGGGGCATCACCTACAACAAGTTGAGAGAATTCCATTCCTGAATTATATAATGGAACACCTCCTAAAATACTAGCTTTAGAGGGTAAAAGCTTTACTAAATCCTCAATTAAATTAATCTCGTTAAATGTCAAATATTTAATGAGCATTACCCCTAATCCTAAGATAATTCCGAACATAATAAAAGTGACATAAATCAATTTTCTATTCGGCGAAACTGGAGTGCTATTAACAATTGGTCTTGTCAAAATTCGACTATTCGATGAGTATCCAGCGTCAGAAATGGCATATAGCACCTTTTTTTCTGTCAATAGTGTAAAGTACTTTTCGTTCAAATCTTGAATATTCTTTAGTCGACTAAACTCCATTTTCTTCTCTGGGAGTTCGAAAAATTCAGATTCATATCCTGTAATTTTATCGCGAATTGTTTTGCTATTTGCATATAGACGCTCTAAAATAGTTGAAGTACTTTTTCGAATGCTTCCAAGTTTCGTTTGAATACGGCCATTTAGCACTTTAATTTCAGCATTCTCATCAGTTACTTGGAATAATAAATCTTCCTTTTTCTCTAATAAATCATATAAAGAAGAAATTTGGGTAGAAAGTGATTGCTCATAACTTTTTCCAAGCATTTCAGGCAATAAACGATATACTTCTAACCTATTTGGCTCATTCTTCAACTTAGAATTAACTTGATTAAGGGAACGAATCTCATCTTCCAACACAAATAATTGTTCTTGATATTTTGTGATGTTTGATGAAATGTCATCTCCCGCTGTTAGAGGATCTGGGATATTTGACTTACGTTGATAAATCATTAAACTATCTTTCGAACTTTTCAATTCTCCTGATAACGAATCGAGCTGTTGATCAATGAAATTCAAAATGTTCTCAGAACCTTTTCGCTTATTCTCTTCATCATAATTTACAAACGCTTCTGCAATAGCTAATGTTAAATCATGACATAGTTGTGGATTGTTCCCTCTAAAATTTACTTGTATTGTTTTGGCAATAGGATCAATAGGAACCACTTGAAGATTAGGCAAATAACGAGAAGCAAATGATTGTACACTGTTAAATGTAAAATACAACTCATTTTGATTTGCATCGGATAATAACTCATTCAAATTTGACGATTTTACCACTAAATCAAAATGGTTATTTTCAAAATGGTTATCAAGTTTACCTTTGATTTCGTTTCTTTTTCCATTATGCGTATAAAACAAAGTGATTAGTTTACCATCATATGTCACATAAATTGGCACTCCTATCAAAGTTGAGTCTTTCAATGCAAAAGGCAACACATTAAATGTACTTGAATTGTACTTTTCTTCAATTAACACTTGTCCCTTTGAATACAAACTAACATTGTAATTTATGCGTTGGATAGCCTTCTCAAACATTAATTGAGACCTCATCAATTCAACTTCAGATGAAATATCATTTTGTTTGCTGTTAATGTTTTCTATATCGATAATATCTCTTGCATTATCCTCATTGTCGATTTGGATAACCATAGTCGATTCATAAGTGGGTTTTGTATATCTTAAGTAGAAATATGACATTGTAAGAAAAAACGCAACAAACAAAACTGGCCACCACCAATAGCGTTTAACTATTAATTGCAGTATTAAAGGATCGTAATCCTTGTTAATAATTAAACCTTTTTTTTCCACTTTTAAAAATTACTAAAAACTGTGAATATCAACAATGCACTGGAGAAAATTGAAATAATTGGTGCAGCTTCCTTTAAAATACCTTTTGTTAATTCGGCATTCGGTTCAATATAAATATAGTCATTACCTTGAACTATAATATCAGCATACTTCAATCCCTCAATCGTTGAAAGGTCGATTGTATATACTTTTCGTTCCTCTCCTTCTCTTCGCATTAATTTAATCGAACGTGCCTTACCTCTTTCTGTAATGCCACCTGCTTGAGCGATAGCCTCCATCAAAGTTGTATTATTATTGAGTAGCGGTATTACTTTGGCATCGCTCCCGTTCCCAGGAAAAACAATAACACGTTGATTCGTTACTTTTACTTGTACAAATGGTTCCTGGTATTGCTCTGCGAAACGCTTCTCTAAACTATCCTCGCATTGTGCAATTGTCAATCCTTCCATTAAGATTTCTCCAATAACGGGCAATTCAGCGGAACCTGTTTTACGCACTAAATATTCTTGACCAACAGCAATTCCACCTTTTGCATCTCCAACACCGCTTATGCCCTCAACGATTTTCTTGCCATTATTTGTGGAAAGTGTAAAAGAAATTTTGTCATCTACCGAAATTCTATAGTCCTCTTTGGGTGCCAATGGAATTGAATCTGCCGAAGCACTTTCTCCTTTAGGAACCTTGAACATTAAATTACTATTAATTCCACAATTGGCTAAAGAAAACATTAGTCCAATCGCAAAAATCAAATTCCAAAAATGTCTCATTTAATTTATTTAACGTTTTTATTATGGAGTAAATCCCAATAGTAATTTTCCATATCTGTAACCAATCTTTGGTAATGGAATTTTTCTTCTACGAAAGACCAACCATTTTGTGACATTATTTTGCGTTTTTTTTCATCTTCAATTAAAATGAGCATTTTTTCAGTAAATAAATCAAGATTATTCAATGGAACAATAAAGCCAGTTTCACCATCATTTACGACATCTCTTACCCCTCCAACATCAGTTGTTACTAAGGGAATTCCAGCAGCTTGTGCTTCGATTAAACTTACAGGTGTACCTTCATTTTTAGAAGTCAAACAAATAATATCCATACCTGCATTAAAATTGGCAATATCCTTAATCCAAGAGGTCATCGTAATCACTTCTTTAAATTGACGATTAATTTGCTTCACTCTATGCTCTATCATTTCTCTTTCGGAACCATCGCCAACGATGAAGAAATGAACTTTTTTACTTGTTGAAACCAGTATTCGTTCTGCAACATCAAGAAAAAAACCATGATCTTTTATAGCGGCAAGTCGACCAACAATGGCAACCGCAATGGTGTCTTCGCTTAATCCCAAACTTAATCTAACATCAACCCTAGTATCATCACTGGTTTGTCTAAATTTTGTAAGATCAAAGCCCAAGGGGATTACCTTAATTTTATCCCTTTTGGTAATTCTATGAATTTTCGACAATTCTTCTTGTTGAAGATTTGAAATTGCGATAATTCCACTCGATTTTCTTGCTAATCTTCTTTCTATTAATTTAAAAATACTTGTCTTTAATTTCCCAAAATAGGAATGGAACACATGCCCATGAAAAGTATGAACAACTACTGGAACGCGACAAGCAAATGCAGCTCGACGCCCCAATGCTCCCGCTTTTGCTGCATGCGTATGAACAATGTCTGGTTGAAATTCTTTAATAATTTGCTTGATTCTCATATACGCTGCTCGATCGCTTTTGAAATTAGGCGTTCGTTTCATCTCAGGGATTAGAATCGGCTTTAATCCATATTCCTCCAAAATATGCAATGAATCTGACTCCTCCTCTTCCGGTAACCCACCCACTAATAGTGTCTCAAAGTCATCTGATATAAAACGTGTAAGAAAAGTTGCATTAAAAGTTGGACCACCAATGTTAAAACGATTGATAATCCGTAAGACTTTAATTTTTCTTTGACCGCTCATCGATAATTAGAAATAGTGGCTCTTTTTTTGTAAAACTGAATTCAAAGTTAGTCTTTAACATTTGTTTTACCATCATTTAACTGTTTAAAAAAAGGGTAAACTTATGTTTGAGGAATAAAAAATAACTAGACTTTTGCCTAAACTTATTTTATGAAGTACTTCTCTTTTGTTTTCTTCTTACTTCTTGCAAGTTCACTTGTGGTTTCCCAAAATACGATTCAAAGTGCAATCGATCAATTTTCGTCATCTTCTGAACTTCAAAGTGCATCAATTTCATTTTTAGTAACTGAAACAAGCTCTGGAAAAGTTATTGCATCTAAAAATGCTTTAGTGACGCTTCCAACAGCATCTACTGCAAAGCTTTTTGCAACTGCTGGTGCAATTGAATTATTGGGAAAAGATTATAGACCAAGTACTCGTATTTATATCGATGGTCCCATTGTGAATGGTGTTCTAGATGGGAACATAATCATACGAGGTGGAGGCGATGTCTCTCTTGGTAGTAAGTTTTTCAATGAAGAAGGTAAAGAAAATGCCTTTCTAAAACAATGGGTGGATACAATCAAAAAATTAGGAATTACTTCAGTAGCTGGGAAAATTATAGCTGATGGTTCCGAATTTGGATATAATGGCGTTCCAGATGGATGGGCTTGGACAGACATGGGAAATTATTATGGCGCTGGGCCTTCAGGAATTTGTATTTATGACAACACGCTGAAATATTATTTCAAAACTGGCTCAAACGCTGGACAATTGAGTGAACTGCTCTATACAGTGCCTAAAATTTCCGATTTGGTATTTCGCAATTATGTGACAGCTGAAAATGTTTCGGGAGACAATTCTTACATTTTTGGCGCTCCATTTTCCAATGATCGATTTGCAACGGGCTCATTACCTCTCAATAGTGCTAAATTCGAAGTGAAAGGTAGTTTACCTGATCCAGAGTACCTGCTTGCTTTAGAATTTTCTTCTGCACTATTGAGTTCAGGTGTTTCACTAAAATCGTTAGCAACTGGAGTTCGGAATTTAACGAAAGATCAAAAACCTAAATACGATGTCAATTCAAAATTGATTTATACACATTATGGCGCAACGGTAGGTGAAATTGCCAAGTTAACAAATATGAAAAGTATCAACTTATTTGCTGAAGGTTTGGTATGTTTAGTTGGCTACAAAACAACAAAATTGGGCACTACCGATGAAGGATTGCGCATAATTGAAGCTCATTTCAAATCAAAAACAACCCTGAATTCCCTTTTCTTAAATGATGGAAGTGGACTTTCACGTTCAAACGGCATCAGTGCGACTCATTTTTGTAATCTTTTAAATTACATGGCGAGTTCAAGTAACTACACGACCTATTTTAACACACTTCCAACAGCTGGAAAAAGTGGCACAATTGCTTCCTTATGCAAAGGAGAAGCTGGAGAGGGGAGAGTATTCGCAAAAAGCGGCACAATGAATAGGATTAAATCATACGCTGGATATGTCTATTCAAAATCAGGTAAAAAAATGACATTCTCTTTTACCGTAAATAATTTCAGTGGAAGTAGTTCTTCCATAACAGCTCAAATGGAAAAAGTATTAAATACAATTGCATTATACTAATTCAACGGCTAAAATGTCTGTCCAAAATTGCTGAATTGTTCCACCCTCGCATTTTATCATTTGTGGGACAATACTCGCAGGTGAAAAGCCTGGAGTTGTATTTACCTCAATAACATACGGTACGTTATTTACAATCATAAAATCAATCCGTGCAATACTTCTCAATTGCAATAAGTCATATACAAATTTTGCAGTTTCCTGCACTTTATCACGAATCGAATCTTCAACTCTTGCCGGGGTGATTTCTTGAGACTTCCCTTGATATTTTGCTTCGTAATCAAAAAATTCATTTTCAGTTGCAATTTCTGTTAAAGGCAATGCATGTATACCTTCTTTCTTTCTATAAACACCACATGTAACCTCGACCCCATCTAAGAAAGATTCAACTACTACTGTTCGACCTTCCTTAAATGCTAATTTTAGTGCCTCTGTTAATTCTGCTTCAGATTTCACCTTAGAAATCCCATAACTAGAACCAGAATCTGAAGGCTTAACAAATAAAGGTAGACCTAAAGTTTCAATTATTTCTTGATTGGAAAATTCAGCAATTGAACGCAAGAATAGTGATTTAGCAACAGGTATATTAAAACCTTTTAAAAATTGATTACAGTACCATTTGTCAAACGAAAGGGAAGACGCTAATGGTCCAGAGTTAACATAAGGTATTTGCTGAATTTCCAACAAGGCTTGAATTTTTCCATTTTCACCAGGATCTCCATGCACATAAACTATAGCGCCATCAATTTTTACAGTTTCATTAGCATTAAAAGACATTGTACGAATATCAAAATCATATTCCTCACCATGATAATTTGCCTTCCAACCAGTTTCATTTAAAACAATCGAAAACACATCAAATCCATCTGGAAAATTATCAATAATTGTTCGGGCACTCTTTAACGAAATCTCGTATTCAGATGAAAATCCCCCACAAATAATTCCTAGCCTTTTCATTTCAATAAATTTTAGTCAAAATTAATGGCAAAAAGCATGTTTCAGGTTTCAAAAACTAAAAGTTATTGCGAAAGCATTGTTAACTATTCAGATACAGACAAATTCAATCTTTTTTGAGTCAATCAATATTTTAAAAATCGTTTTCAAAGTACTATATTTGTTCAATCTTTTGAAAACTAACATACATAGAAACTGATGATAAGACTATTTCTATCACTTTCGATACTGTGCTTGATTTACGCATCAAGCTGGTCTCAAACCACGGTTATTTACAGTAATGACTTTGAAAACGGGAGTAATCCTTTAACAACTTCGTTTGGAGCCGGGCCAAATCAATGGATACGATACTCATGCGCTGGAAATGGAGGGTCTTCACTTACTGGGTCAAATTCGCTTTACATAACTCCCGGTGGTGTAATTAATGGTTGCGGTCCTGGAGGTAAAGAACAACATGCATATGAAAACAATATTTCTGGAATTAGTTTTGCACTTGCTGAAACAGTAATTGATGCTACTTGTGCCGGTAACTTAGTTGCGAATTTTGATTACAAAACTGAAGGTGTAGCTTTAGAGGATTATACCGAATTAGTATACTCAACTAACAATGGTGTTTCTTGGACACCAATAACTGTATTATCAATTTCTTCTAATTGGACTGCTACTTCAATTCCTTTGCCTGCATTGCTTGATTTCTCTGTGTTCAATTTAGGCGTTCGGTTCAACTATAATGACGCAACAGTTGCAGGTATTCCGCCAGCAATTGATAATATTAGTGTCACAGGTTATGATAATGTTGATCCAGTTATAACGACATGTATTCCAAATACTACATTGTATTTAAACAACAGTTGCAGTGTTTTTGCAGGCGATTATACCAGTCAAGTAATTGCATCAGACAATTGCAGTAGTGTTTCTGAGTTAACAATAACTCAATCACCTTTACCAACAGTGTTTGAATTTACAGCACCAGGTCAGACACAACTTTTTACTATTACCGTTACTGATGAAGCACTTAATCCAAGCCAATGTACATTTACGATTACGGCTTTTGACACAACTAAACCAGTTGTTACATGTCCAACACTAAGTGGTTTTAGCTATAATGCTGCTTGTCAAGCAGCCATTCCAGATATTTCAAGTGGAATTATTTGGAGTGACAACTGTGTTTCAAATCCTGCATTGATGACATTCACACAATTGCCAGCAGCAGGGACAATAGTTACCACTTCAATGAATATCCTTTATACTGTTGAGGATCCATACGGGAACATTGGTACATGTGCAAGTATCTTCACTGTTGTTGACGATACTCCGCCAGTTTTAATTTGTCCTTCTGACGTAAATGCCAATTTAAATGCTGCATGTTTTGCTGTTCTGGATGATTTCATTCCAGCTGTCGTGTCGACTGAAAATTGCTTTTTCCTTGATCCAGTTATTTTAACCCAATTACCCGTTCAAGGTTCATTGATAAATGTTCCTACCTTAATTACCATTACGGGAGAAGATGAGTCAGGAAATATTGGAACTTGCACATTCACTGTAACTCCAATTGATGCAATTGCACCTACAATTGCTTGTCCGAGTAACACTACAGTTGGAGCTAACGCAACATGTACATATGTAATCGACGATTTATCAGGCACAATCACATACAATGACAATTGTACAACAGTTGGATCAATTACTTTCAATCAGTCACCCGCATCTGGTTCTATTTTACCAACTGGTATGACACCGATTGTTATCAACATTGAAGATGCATCTGGTAATACAGCAACTTGCACTTACCAATTGACAGTTGTAGATCAAGCGGGACCTTCAATAACTTGTCCACCGAATGTGAACATCACAATGGATGCAACGTGCTCAGGTACGATTGCTGATTATACAGGTGGAGTAAGCGTTTCTGATAATTGTTCTTCTATTGGAAACATTACACTATCCCAAAGTCCAGCGTCGGGTACAACAATTAGTACAAACACGCAAATTATTATAACTGCAATAGATGAATTAGGAAATGCATCTAATTGTAATTTCTTCGCAATTTCCATTGATGACATTGATCCAACTATTACTTGCCCTAGTTCATTGGACATGCCAATCAATTCAAGTTGTCAATATCCTGTTCCTGATTTGTTGTCACAAGTAAATATTTCTGATAACTGCACGAGTTTAGGTAATTTAACATTCACCCAAAACCCAACTGCAACCACAACAGGTAGTAGTTTAACTGCCGTTTTGTTAACTGTTCAAGATGACCAAGGAAACCAAGCAACGTGTGTCACATTATTGATTCCGGATGATATAGAAGCACCAATTGTTACATGCCCAAGCCCGGCAACTGTTAACAACGGAAGCAATTGCGACTATGTATTGCCAAATTATGGCAGTACAACTTTGGTATTGGATAACTGTTCAAACTTTACAATTACGCAAACACCTGCACCTGGTACTACTGTTCAAACTGGACCAACATTGATTGATATCGAAGTAGCAGACGTAGCTGGCAATATAGTAACGTGTTCGTTTACTTTGGATGTAAATGAAACAGTAAATCCAACAATTACCTGTCCTGCCAACATTGCAACGTGCGATCCAACTGTAACATATTCAAGTCCGGTTTTCAGTGATAATTGTTCCGCGACTGCAGCACAAACTGATTTGACAGGTTTGACGAGTGGTGATGATTTTCCTGTAGGTATAACAACCCTCCAATATACAGCAATTGATCTTTCAGGTAATACACATACCTGTTCCTTTACAGTTGAAATTTATGATTTTCCTGCAATTGCGACAATTGTTGAAGATTCAATTGGTCTTTGTGAAAGCACAAGCGCAGTTTTAACAGCGCAAGCTCACACAGCAGGAACTGGTGAATGGACATTATTAAGTGGTCAGGGAAATTTCAATAATCAATTCGCAAATTCTACTGGAGTTAATAACTTATCGTATGGTACGAATGTATTTGTTTATACCATCAGCACAGTGAATTGCGGAACGACAAGTGATACGGTTGTTGTTATTGCATCTCAACAGCCTTTACCAGCAAGTACACAAGATACCATTTTCGCTTGTGGTGATAACCTAGTTTCTTTATTGTCAAATACACCAATTTATGGTGTAGGTGCATGGACAACAAATGACCCATCAGCTTTAATTGGGTCAGTAAATTCATCTAATACAAGTGCAACCAATCTTTCCGAAGGCTGGTACAATTATATTTGGACAATTACGAATGGATCTTGTCCTAGTGAATCTGATACCTTAAGAGTTTACGTTTCAGTTTCGGCCAATATTATTCAAAATGATACAACACTTTGTATTGAAAATGGCATAATGTCATTAACAGGAGCAGTTCCTTCTGCGGAGGAATCAGTATTCTGGAAGTTCATTCAAGGTGGAGGCGAGATTGAAAGTCCACTTACTAATCAAACGAATGTTTCTAATTTGAATCTTGGTGTAAATACGATTGTATATACCATTACTCATCCTACTTGTACTTCCACAACAGATACTATTGACATTATTTCAACACTTTGTGAAGGATTTGACCCTGTATTCCCAACTGTTATAACGCCAAATCTTGATGGAAAAAATGATTTGTTCGTAATCAACTATTTAGAGAAGGTATATCCAGACTGTCAAGTGGTCATTTTTAACCGATGGGGTTCAATAGTATATGAATCGATTGGTTATGTTGAACCTTGGGACGGGACATTTAATGGTGAAGACTTACCGATGGGAACTTATTTTTACAAAATTGAATTAAATGACCCAGAATCTACCGTTTATTCAGGTCCAATCAGTATTATTCGTTAAGTGAAGAGTTATGAAAAATCAATTTTTATATAGCATTGTATTGGGATCAATTTTATTGATTTCATCAACGTCAATTGCACAACAAGAATATCAGTTCTCGAATACTGCAAACAATCCTTATCTTCTAAATCCGGCAGCTGGCGGAATGTATGACGTTATGCAGTTTGAAGCATCGTCGCGCATGCAATGGGTTGGATATGGTGGCGGACCAACAACAATTATGTTGAGTGGGCATAGTCAAATTAAATTTGGTGGCGGAGAAGATAAAGTCTTAAGCGAATTCAATATTCGTGACGAAAAGATGTTTAAAAATCCAAAATACACGATTGGGAAAAGTAAACATGTTGTTGGTGGAAAAGTTTGGAATGATGCAATAGGACCTTTTTCAAAAACGTCTATTCAAGGAAGTTATGCATATCATTTACCCCTTTCTAAAAAATTAAATTTTGGAGCTGGTATTGGATTAGGATATAGCAATTTCAGACTGAATGAATCACGTGTAACACTTTATCAGCAAGATGACAATACCTATTCTCAATTCTTAGGAAATACTTCGACTCAAAGTATGGGTGACGCGCAAATAGGTTTAGTTGTTTATGGAGAGAAGTTCTTTTTCGGAATTAGTGGAACACAGCTTTTAAAGAACAAAGTTGAATTGAATCAAGTTATCACACAAAGCAACATGAATCGTCACGCCTTTTTAGTGACTAAATACAGAATCGAAACAGGCGGAGACATTGATATTGAGCCGTCAGCAATTCTAAAAACAACTTTAAATAGTCCAATGTCTGTTGATTTAGGCGCTAGAATCATTTACAAATCGAGTTCATGGGGTGGAATTCAGTTCAGAACAAATAACACCTTAGTTTTCCAAGTGGGTACAAACCTTATCAAGAATTTGTATGTTAATTACAGTTATGACCAGGCAATTGGAAAAATTCGAACTGCAGGAAGTGGAACGCATGAAATACAATTAGGATATTACTTAGGTCGTAACCGAAGTGTAGATAAAGAATTGAAAGAAAATGAAGACGAATTATAATTTAGGTCAATCAACTCAATGCGTTTAATTTATTTTATTCTCTATTTTTCTTTACCATACGCACTCCGTGTTTTTTACAGACAAGTAAGAACTGTTAACTCTCCAAAAGAGTTTCTCGGTAGCACTATCTATGTTAGTAATCATCCAGCTTCATTCATGGATCCTCTGGTGATTGCTGCACTTCGCAATCCTATTGTGTTTTTCATGACCCGTTCCGATGTATTCACACCAATTTCAAGACCCTTACTTTGGGCATCTCATATGTTGCCAATATATCGCCAGCACGATGGTGTCGATACAAAGGATAAGAACATGGAAACTTTTGATAAGTGTAAAGCTGTTTTGAAAGGAGGTCGAAATTTATTGATTTTTGGAGAAGGATTTACAGACGACACACCGATTCGACGGTTAAAACCTGTCAAAAAAGGGGCAGCTCGCATTGGCTTTACTACTTTAGAATCGTTGAATTGGTCGAAAAAAATCTATATGGCGGCAGTGGGCAACAATTACACGGAGCCCAATCTCATGAGAAGTGATGTTCTCATTTCAACTTCCGATAAAATTTGTATAAACGATTATAAAGAGTTGTATTTAAACAATCCAAACAAAGCAATTAACGACGTGACAAAGTTGATAGAGAAATTGATGAAGGAACAAATTACGCATGTAGAAGATGTTAATTTGACAACTTTCCATGAGCAAATCATGATGATTTCTCGTAAAGGAATGAATGCACGAAGTTATGACCCTTCAATTCCATTAAAAAGTCGTTGGGAATTTTCTCAAAAACTCGCTCTTTGGCTGAATGACCAAGAAACATTAAATGAAGGATTGGTAGCATTGAAAAATGAATTGGACGCTTATTTCAAATTGATAAAAAAATTCAAAATAGCCGACCACTATATTTATGAAAAAGGTGAGAAGAATTCAATCAATCGAACGATTGATTTATTGAAAATCATTTTTCTTTTCCCTCTTGCTCTTTTAGGGTTTTTACACTGTGGACTTATCTATTTCGGTGTCAAACGATTCGTTGAGAAATCTTTTAAACGAAAAGTCTTTTGGGGATCCACTAAATTAATCCTTGGTGTGGTCTTATTTGGATTACTTAATATCCCAATAATTTTCTTGTTCGAAGCTTATGTTTATCCAAGTTACTTGCTCGGACTAATCTATTATACTTTCATAGGTATATATGGTTTTGCTGCATACCAATGGGTCTTATCTATAAAAAGATTCAAGGAAAAAGGAGTAATTAATAAAGCTGATTTATCTAAATTCATTGCTAAACGAAAGGACCTTGAGAATAAAGTGTCTGAATTGCTGAAGGTAATTTAATTGGACTTTGCTGCTGCGACCGCATAAATAATCCCCATACCTACTGATAGCGAAATCACAATGTTAAGTAAACTCATTTGCCAATTTCCTTGCTGAATTAACTGAATATTTTCATTGCTAAAAGTACTGAAGGTGCTAAATCCACCGCAAAAACCAATGATTAATAAATGGTTTAACCAGTCAGCTTTGGGTTCCTTTTGCACACCATAAACAATAATTGCGAGCAGTAAACAAGCCAATGTATTTGAAATAAAAGTAGCCAATGGGAAGCTTGTTTTTATGAACATTGGAGTCGTCAATCCAATTGCATAGCGCAAAACACTGCCAACTCCTCCTCCTATAAATACATAAAACCAATTCATACTCAACCCTTATTTATCCATTTCAAATATACAAAACGATAAAGTATGAGGGCGATTGAAAATCCAAGTAATGCACCTACAAACAAATCACTTGCATAATGCACTCCTTGGTATAAGCGACTGAACGAAACTAAAACAGCAATACTAAATAAGAACCACTTTAATTTTGGGTATACTGAGTTCAAGCTCAAACTAACAAAAGTCGCTAGTGCAAAAAAGTTCGTAGCATGAGATGATACAAAACCATACATTCCACCTTTATAGAATTCACCATTTGCTTTCAAATAAAAATGGAGTCGTTCTGTAAGATCTGCATGGTGAGATGGACGATAACGTAAAAACACATTTTTAAACAAATGAACAGAAACTAAGTCCGCCAATGCAACGCAAAGTATAGTGAGTATGACAAAGATTGCCAATTCCCTTTTAGTTAACTTTTTCCAGGCGAAAAAAGCAATTAAAATATAGAGTGGAATCCAAGTGATACGTTGAGAGATAAACCAAAAGAAAGCATCCAAAAATGAATTATTCCAACCATTAACGGTCAGCACAATCATTCGATCAATACCTTCTAAATAATCAATCATTGTTCAACCGCTCCCAGATTATGTCTTTTAATTCTGTCAATCCTTTCTGAGCAACAGAGGATATAAAGATGTAAGGAATTTTAGGTAAATCTTTTTTCATTGCAGCGATTAACTCATCATCTAACATATCAGATTTAGTGATTGCTAATATTCGCTCTTTATGCAACAATTCTGGATTATATTGTTTCAATTCGTTTAATAGAATTTTATATTCTTTGTGAATATCGTCACTATCCGCTGGAATCATGAACAGCAACAATGAATTTCTTTCAATGTGACGCAAGAAACGCAGTCCAAGTCCTTTTCCTTTATGTGCCCCTTCAATAATTCCTGGAATATCCGCCATGATAAATGAACGGTAATCTCGGTATTTCACGATACCTAAATTTGGACGAAGCGTAGTAAATGGATAATTGGCGATTTCGGGTTTAGCAGAACTTAAAACCGATAATAAAGTACTTTTTCCAGCATTTGGAAATCCTACCAAACCAACATCTGCTAAAACTTTCAATTCTAAAATTTTCCAGCTTTCTGCTCCAGATTCACCTGGTTGAGCAAAACGTGGAGTTTGATTGGTTGGTGATTTGAAATGATTATTTCCTAATCCTCCTCTACCACCAGGCTGAATAATAACTTCCTCTCCTTCATCGGTGATTTCAAAAAGCACATCACCAGTTTCCCCATCTTTCACAACGGTACCTAATGGTACTTCCATATACACATCTTCACCTTGAGCACCTGTTTTTAGTCCACCAGAACCATGTGATCCATGTCCAGCTTTAATGTGTTTCTTGAATTTTAGGTGTAATAATGTCCATAATTGTTTGTTTCCACGCAAAATTACGTGTCCACCGCGTCCACCATCACCACCATCTGGCCCACCTTTCGGTATGTATTTTTCACGTCTTAGGTGCGTTGATCCACCACCTCCATTACCGGAAGTACAATGAATTTTTACGTAATCGACGAAATTATCTGAAGCCATATAAGGAATTGTTTCTGCCTACAAAGGTAGGGTTTAAAGTTGAATAGAAAGAAAAAGCCAATCCCAAACGAGATCGGCCTTTTCAAGTATGTAAAATATTAAATGTTATTGATTGCCGCGAAAAGGCGTTCAGTGATGTCATTAATGGATCCGATACCGTTAATTCCAACAAATTTGTTTTGTTCTTGGTAATAATTTTTAACTGGAGATGTTTCTTGATTGTAAACACGAATTCGGTTTTCAATCACCTCAGGATTTGCATCATCTATTCTTCCACTTACCTCTGCACGTTTTTTCAGACGCACCTTTAACTCATTTTCTTCCACTTCAAGTGCCAACATAACACGAATCGAAGTGTTTAAATTCGCCAACAATTCATCTAATGCTTTCGCTTGAGCATTTGTGCGAGGAAATCCATCAAAAATAAATCCTTTTGGAGAATCATGTTTCTCCACTTCTGAACGCAACATGTTAATTGTTACCTGATCTGGCACCAACTGGCCTTTATCCATAAAACTTTTCGCTAAAACACCTAATTCTGTTTCACCTTTAATGTTGGCTCTAAAAATATCGCCAGTAGACAAATGGATTAAACCGTACTTGTCTATCAGTCGCTCGGACTGCGTTCCTTTTCCTGCTCCCGGAGGGCCGAATAAAACAATGTTCAACATAAGTTATTCTTCCTTTTTCAGTTGATAAATGGCATTCAAATTTCTACCTAATTCATTGTAGTCGAGTCCATATCCAACAACAAATGCATTGGGTATAGAAAATCCGACATAATCAGGTTTATTTATTCCCTTAAAAGCCTCAGGTTTATATAGCAAAGTGCAAACCTTAACAGATAATGGATTTTCTTTTTCTAGGGAAACAAGCAATTTATCGATTGTATTACCTGTATCGACAATGTCCTCAATCAAAACAACATGTTTTCCTTGAATAATTGTGTTCAATCCTATTAATTCTTTAATTTCTTCAGAATTTGTCAAGCCAGTATAAGAGCTAACTTTTACAAAAGAAATTTCTGCGGGAATACTAACGTTTTTAAGGAGATCCGATGCAAACATAAAAGCACCATTTAAAACCGCAATAAAAACTAATTCTTTGCCAGCGTAATCGGCAGACAATTGCTTTCCAAGTGAAGCTGTCTCATGCAAGATTTCCTCATCTGTTAGAAATATTTCAAATGTTAAATCACCTATCGTCACCACTGTTCTGCTAAATTAGAGGCGCAAAGTTACGAATTTTAGCTGGAAAATAAAATTGACATATACTCTACTTCATCCAAATAATAAAAAATAAAGATGAAAGATGCTTTCTACCATGGGCATTTTAAATAACAAGTTTATCTTTGTTGCATGCAAAAGAACTGGTACGGAAAATCAAGTCGCCTAGGAATTTTAGGAGGCGGGCAATTGGGTCGCATGTTTATACAAGAAGCCATTAACTTGGATGTTGATGTGCATATTTTGGATCCAGATGACAACGCACCTTGCAAAGACATCGCGACAAGTTTTACAAAAGGCTCTTTGCTCGATTTTGACACGGTCTATAGCTTCGGGAAGGACATGGATATTCTTACTGTAGAAATAGAAAATATTAACACTGACGCATTAGAAAAATTAGAAAAAGAAGGAAAGAAAGTATTTCCCCAGCCTCATTTGCTCCGATTAGTTCAGGATAAAGGATTGCAGAAAGAATTTTATATCGAGAATAATTTACCGACTGCTTCTTTTCATTTGATTGAAAATAAAGCTGCTATTGAACGTTTTAATCCATCCTTCCCTATTGTACAAAAGCTAAGAAAAGGAGGGTATGATGGAAAAGGAGTTCAAGTATTGAGAACGATAGAAGATTTAAATTTAGCTTTCGATGCTCCTTCTCTTTTAGAAGAAATGGTTCCATTCAAAAAAGAACTTTCAGTAATAGTTGCACGAAATGAAAAAGGAGAAGTTGTTACCTTTCCTACTGTTGAATGCGAATTTAATCCAGAAGCAAATCTTGTAGAGTTGCTCTTTTCACCCGCTTCGATTTCAGGAAAAATTGAAGAAGAGGCGCAAAGTTTAGCCAAAGCTTTAATCGAAAAATTAAATTTGGTTGGTATCCTGGCTGTTGAATTGTTCTTAACAGAAGACGATAAATTACTTATAAACGAGATTGCTCCGCGTCCGCACAATAGTGGACATCACACAATAGAATGCAATGTGACCTCACAATTTGAACAGCATTTAAGAGCCATTTTAAATTTACCACTTGGTAATACACGTTCTTTTCAAGCTGGAGCTATGGTAAATTTACTCGGTGCGAAAGGACATGAAGGTGCAGTCTACTATAAAGGACTTGAAGCAATTCTTGCTTTACCCGGCGTTCAACCGCACATTTACGGAAAATCAATAACGAAACCATTCCGAAAAATGGGTCATATTACCATTTCTGGAGATCGTGTAGAAGATGTCATTGCGCTTGCAAAAAAAGTATTGACTGAGATTCAGGTGATTTCAAAATAAATACTACCAATGTAGAGTGAAAATTCTTCATCCAAGATTATTCGAACAGTTCGAACAAAATGATGATATAAAACAATAAACTGAAAAAAATTAATTGACTAGTCTCAAACATACCACTAATTTGCAACAACAGCAACAACCATGCGGTTAAAAAGATTCTCGCCGAAGTATCTTCGATTTAATCTATAGCAAAATTCGTTCAGGTAGTTCTGCAAATACTCGTTTGAGATCATGTGATATACCCCAAGTAAGTTTCTTTTGGCGTTGCTGATTGCAACATGTACCCATTTAAGTGATGTTTTAGTAGTTATTTTATCAGATTTGAACGAAATGTGAGTATCAAACATTCTCGAAAAGTCTTCATAACTGGTGCTCTTATCTGTGATAATCAACGATTCTTTTTCAATGTTTTTTTTTGCTATATCATTTATATCTGTTGCTTTATGCGAGGTCAACACTTTCATTTTAGCATACCTAAACTGAGAAGATTTTTCACCAGTCTCAATATCTTCAAGTGGAGTGGATTCGGCCATTACGGCAACATTAGTTTTTGATTGGCTACCTCGGCCACGTTTTAGCCGGATAGTGCTTGGGGCAGTGATCTCAAAATATCCTTCATCTAATTCCACACTTCCTTCCAAAGTATATTTATCATCCCTTTTACCCATTCCAGATCTAATTTTATGCATCAAAACCCAAATAGTCCGGTAACGCTTATGCATTAGTTGTCGCTGCATTTCCAGTGCTGAAACACCTTTTTTAGTACTGCTCATAAATGCCATGCACAGATACCATTTGTAGAATGGCAACTTGGCTGACTCCATGATCGTTCCACTTCGTAATGTTGTTCGGAAACGGCATTCAGAACATTGCCACTGCCATTTTGATTGAAGCCAATAATGCTTTGAGCATGAACATTTTTTACATACTATTCCTTCTTTTTCACGGAATTCTTTAAAATGCATTCTACAACTGTATTCATCAGGAAAAATCTGGGTAAACTCGTATATCTTCATCGTTTTTTTAACAAAGATGTACCCAGAAGTTCGTAATCATCTTACGTTGTGGTATAATTTAGACCAGTCAAAAAATTAAAGAACTAATTACACTTCTTTTTAAATTTTACTTATTTTATTTTCCACGTTAATCCTAGCGCACACGAGACTTTCCCTGATTTTCTTAATGATTATTTTGTCTAAAAACATTTTGTTTAACTTTTTTTTTATTTCGTTAAACAAAATTTGTTTAACTTTACAACTCAAACATTAAACAAAAGTAAGATGTCTACAATAGAATTCAATGAAGCGCTAATCGGTATGGAAAACAACCTCCATTCATTTGCAATGAGTTTTACGCGTAATAAAGAAGATGCGCAAGATTTAACGCAAGAAACAATGATGAAAGCAATCACCTACAGAAACTACTACACACCTCAAACAAACTTTAAGGCGTGGGTCTTTACGATTATGAGAAATATCTTCATCAATCAATACAGAAGAAAAGTTAAGTCTGGTCAAATATTCGACCATTCAAAAGAGTTATATTTGTTAAATAATTCGGGTGATACTAAATTTTCACCGATGAATGAGATTTCTCAGAACGAGATTAACAAACAAATTGCTAATTTAGAGGATGATTATAAGACTCCTTTTATTTTACACTTTGAAGGATTCAAATACAAAGAGATAGCAGACCGTCTCAGTATTCCTATCGGAACAGTGAAAAGTAGAATTTTTATTGCCCGTAAGAAACTTATGGATTGTCTGCCAGATTATAACTATTCAGTAAATTAATGAGTAAAAAAGTCACCATATTGGGAGCTGGAATATCAGGTCTTTCTTCTGCTAGTTTTTTGGCTAAAGCTGGATACGATGTAACCATTTTAGAAAAAAATCCATCCATCGGGGGACGAGCTCGTCAATTTGAAGTGGATGGTTTTATTTTCGATATGGGGCCAAGTTGGTACTGGATGCCTGATGTTTTCGAACGTTTCTACAACCAGTTTGGACACACTACGAGTGACTTTTATGATTTAATACGCCTTGATCCTTCTTACCAAGTTTTTTGGAAAGACAAAACACAAACGAACATTCCTGCCAATACGGAAGAGCTTTACGCATGGTTCGAGGAAATGGAACCAGGAAGTTCTGAAAAACTGAAATCATTTTTAAAGGACGCAGAATACAAATATGCGGTAGGAATGCAGGATTTAGTTTTCAAACCAGGATTAAAACTAACCGAATTCGCAGACATGCGTGTCATAAAAGGTTTGTTTAAAATGCATTTGGTTACTTCATTTTCCAAATATATCAGACGTTATTTTAAAAATGAAAAGATACTCTCTCTTCTTGAATTCCCTGTATTATTCCTTGGTGCCACACCTGAAGAAACACCTGCACTTTATTCCTTAATGAATTATGCTGATATTTCTCTAGGTACTTGGTATCCAATGGGTGGTATGTTTAAATTTGTTGAGGCCTTCGAAAAAATCGCACTTGAACAAGGAGTGAAAATCGTTACAAACCAAGAAGTAATTGGTTTTGAATACAATGGTAAGAACATAACACATGCTATTACCAATGATCAAAAATGGGAAACAGATATTTTGATTTCTGGCGCTGATTATCAGCACACAGATAAAAAATTACTCAAAAGCAATTCAAATTACACAGATAAATACTGGGAAAGTCGAACCATTGCGCCTTCTAGTCTTCTGTTCTACCTTGGAATTGATAAGAAAATTGATGGTCTTGAGCACCACAATTTATTCTTTGATGAATCGTTCGCAAAACACGCTCAAGAAATTTACAAAGATCCAAAATGGCCAACAGCTCCATTGTTTTATGCATGTGTACCTTCTAAAACTGACCCATCGGTAGCTCCAGTAGGAAAAGAAAATGTATTTTTACTTATTCCAATTGCCCCAGACTTAAAGGATGATTCGGAAGAAACAAGGGATATTTACTTCAATATGTTAATGGATCGTTTAGAAAAGCACTGTGGCACGTCTATTCGTGAACATATAATTTATAAGAAAAGTTACTGTATCACAGATTTTAAAAATGATTATCATGCCTTCAAAGGAAATGCTTATGGTTTGGCAAACACGCTTCGTCAAACCGCTTTACTTAAGCCTTCTTTGATGAATAAAAAATTGAACAACATGTTCTACACTGGTCAGTTAACAGTGCCAGGTCCGGGCGTCCCGCCTTCGATTATTTCGGGAGAAGTAGTTGCAAAAGAAGTCATGAAACGATTTAAATTAAATTAATCAAAACCTTTGCGCTATTTTTTTGTTAAAAAAATTAAACGTTTATTGAATGAAACAACTATTTGACGATATATCACATGAAATGAGCGAGCTTACCACAAAAAGGTATAGTACCTCTTTCTCGTTAGGTATTTCATTTTTACATAAATCCTTGCACAAACCTATCTATGCGATATATGGATTCGTAAGATTTGCAGACGAAATTGTTGATTCATTTCACAACTTTCCAAAAGCAGATTTACTGGAAGATTTCAAGCGCCAAACGTATCTTGCTATTGAGCAAGGCGTTTCACTTAATCCAATACTTAATAGTTTTCAATGGGCTGTTAATAAATATTCTATTCCATTAGATCTAATCGAAACTTTTCTTCAAAGTATGGAGATGGATTTAGATAAAACGAATTACGATCCTGCAAAATACGAACAATATATTTTAGGTTCCGCTGAAGTTGTAGGGCTCATGTGTCTTAAGATTTTCGTTAAGGGAAATGATGAGGAATACGAGCGATTAAAGCCTGCAGCAATGAAACTTGGATCTGCTTTCCAAAAAATCAATTTCCTTCGTGATTTGAAAGCTGACTACCACGAATTAGGCAGAACATATTTCCCAGGTATCGATTTAAATGAATTCAATTCAACTGTTAAAAACGAGATCGAAGCCGACATTGAAAAAGATTTCAAAGCGGGATATGAAGGTATTAAGCAACTGCCAAAAAATTCGCGATTTGGCGTTTATATGGCTTATGTTTATTACTATAAATTGTTTTCAAAGATAAAAACAACCTCGGCCAATGCAATATTGAACGAGCGCATCCGTATTCCAAATAATAAAAAATACCGTCTTTTTGTCACTTCCTATGTTCGCCACAACCTTAATTTAATCTGAGTCTGAGTGGAAACGAATAATTATTCTGAAGTTATTCTCGTCGATATTCAGGACAACGAAATTGGTAAAATGGAAAAACTCGAAGTGCATGTTAAAGGTGAACTTCATAGAGCTTTTTCAGTTTTCATTTTCAATAATCAGAATGAGCTCTTACTTCAAAGAAGAGCTTTTGGCAAATACCATTCAGAAGGATTATGGACAAATACGTGTTGCAGTCATCCATTACCTGGAGAAACTGTCTTGCAAGCTGCAAAACGTCGATTGATGGAAGAAATGGAACTAGAATGTCCACTTGAAAGTTCTTTTTCATTTATTTACAAAGCAGAACTAGAGAATAATTTAATTGAATACGAATTAGATCATGTTATGATTGGTTTTAGTGATGAAACGCCTCACATTAACCCTTCCGAAGCAATCGCCTTTAAGTGGTTAAACTTGGAAACTATTGTTGAGGACATTAAAAAATACCCAGAAAATTACACCGCTTGGTTCAAAATAATTTTGACAGATCATTTATCCATTTTAACATCCTACCTATCTCATGAAAGTTTGTCGAAGAATAACATTTAATTCAGCTCATCGTATTTTTAATCCAGCATGGTCTGATGACAAAAATCTTGAGGTTTTTGGCAAATGCAGTAATCCCAATTACCATGGACATAATTATGTTTTAGAAACATGGATTGACGGACCAATTGATCAAGAAACTGGTTATGTTATTGACTTGAAAAAGTTGAAAGATATTCTAAACGACGAAATTTCAGAGCGTTTTGATCATCGTAATTTAAACTTAGATTGTCCTGAATTTGCTGAGTTGAAACCTTCTGCTGAAAACATAGCTGTAGTAATTTGGAACATTCTACGTTCTAAATTAGAAACCAAATTTAGCTTGAGCGTTAAATTATGGGAAACCGAAAACAACGTAGTTGAATACAACGGTATATGACAACTCTATTTTGGCACAGAAGAGACCTTAGAATTGAAGATAACGCTGGACTTTACAAAGCACTGAAATTTGAAAAAGACGTTCAACCAATCTTCATATTTGACAAAAACATTCTCGATAAACTTCCAAAAAATGACCAACGTATTTTGTTTATCTACAATGAAATTCGACGTTTAAAAGAAGAATATCGAGATTTAGGTGCCGATTTAATAGTTTTTTATGATGAACCTTTGTCAGTTTTCAAAGAGTTGATAACGAAATACGAAGTAAAAAAAATATTTACCAATCGAGATTATGAACCATATGCGTTGGAACGTGATAAATCTATTTATGAATTCCTACAAGGAAATAATATTGATTTTTCTGGCTCAAAAGACCATGTGATTTTCGAGAAAAATGAAGTTCTTAAATTAGATAGTACACCTTACACTGTTTTCACCCCGTATTCCCGCAAGTGGAAAGAAAAGGTGAATGATTATTTCCTTTCCTCTTATCAAGTAGAAAAATACACACAGAATCTTTTAAAAACTAGTCTTACTCCTATACCTAGTTTAGATGAAATGGGCTTCGAGAGTGAACAAATAGTTGATTTTCCAAGTAAAACTTTACCGACAAAAGTTATTTCTACATATAATGAAACCAGAGATATACCCTCTATTTTAGGCACTAGTCGCCTGAGTTTGCACTTGCGTTTTGGAACCATCAGTATTCGTGCAATAGCTCGTGAAGCAAGAAAACTCAACGAAACTTATTTGAATGAACTCATTTGGCGTGACTTCTATCAAATGATAATTTTTCATTTCCCTCATTCAGCAAAAAATTCATTTAAGAAACAATACGATTTGATAGAATGGGAACACAACGAAGTTCACTTTAAAGCATGGTGCGAAGGTAAAACTGGCTATCCACTTGTTGATGCCGGAATGCGCGAATTAAATGCGACAGGCTTCATGCATAATCGGGTGCGAATGGTTGTTGCAAGTTTCTTAACGAAACATTTACTTATTGATTGGCGTTTAGGTGAAACCTATTTTGCCGAAAAATTGCTTGATTTTGAACTAGCAAGTAACACAGGCGGTTGGCAATGGGCTGCAGGATGCGGGTGTGATGCAGCTCCATATTTCAGAGTATTCAACCCAACTAGTCAGCAAGAGAAATTTGACAAACAATTTACCTATGTTAAGAAATGGGTTCCTGAATTTGGTACAGAAAGTTATATTTCACCGATAATTGATCACAAATTTGCGCGAGAACGCGTATTAGAAAGATACAAACAAGCACTAAAACCAGCATAATGTCAAAAAAAATAGGAGATCTTTGCCCGAAATTCAGCTTGTATGATCAAGAAGGCGAATTAATTAACATCGAAGATTGTATTGGAACAAAAAATTGTGTCATCTATTTTTATCCTAAAGATGATACTCCGGGTTGCACAAAAGAAGCATGTACATTTCAAAGTAACCTGCACTCTTTCGACGATTTAAATTGCGAGGTCTTCGGAATTTCAACCGATAGTGTTGCTTCACATAAAGAATTTGCTACCAAATACCAATTGAAATTTAAATTGCTTTCTGATCCAAATAAAGTTGTTAGAAATGCTTTTGGTGTTCCTGGAAATCTATTTGGATTAATTCCTGGAAGAGTTACCTATATTATTGACAAAAAGGGTGTGATTCGCGGTATTTACAATTCTCAAACTGATCCAGTTGGACATATCAATAAATCTATTCAGGCACTTAAAACCTTAGAATAAATAAACCTGATTTTAATTCTGTTTTTCCATTTCATTAAAACTTACCTTACAAGAAAATAGGAAAGGATGATGAAAGGATTTAACATTGGAATTGAAAAAGCGACTATTGAAAATGAGAATTTTCGAAAAGTGCTTTATACTTCTAAATACAGCCAACTAGTATTAATGAGTTTACTTCCAAAGGAAGAAATTGGATTAGAAACACATAGTGATAATGATCAATTCTTTCGTTTCGAAGCGGGAGTAGGCGAAGTTCATATTGATGCTGAAGTCTATACAATCAAAGATGGAGATGCTGTAGTTGTTCCAGCCGGAGCGAAACATAACATCATTAACACTTCAAGCACACTTCCTTTAAAAATGTACACAATTTATTCTCCACCTCACCACAAGGATGGAATTGTTCGCGCTACTAAACAAAAGGCAATTGATATAGAAGAAGAATATGAAGGTGTAACAACTGAATAATAATTCGTGGAAGAAATGTTTTATTTAAACATTTCTTCCACTGTTTTAAATCTATACGCAAAAATTTCTTCCAATTTTTTCTTCACAACAATTGGATGCGCGATTCTTCCGAGAAAACCCAATGGCAATTCATAGGAAACGATATCTGTCATTTCAATTCCGCCTTCTACTTGTTTGAAATGGTGTTCATGGTGCCAAATTTTATACGGTCCCTTGCGCTGCTCATCCACAAAAAATTCATGTTCTTTCACATGCGTAATTTCTGTAATCCATTTCATTGGGAAATTCATTAAAGGACGCACAGTGTATTCAATCATTAGACCTTCATACATTTTATCAGGAATTTCCATTAGCACATCAAAACCCATGTAATCGGGCGTGATTTTCTTCAAGTTCTTAGGTGATGAAAAGAAATCCCAACAGGTTTGCATATCTGTTTTTACTAATTGTGTTCTTTTGAGTTGGTACATTTCGAAAGTTTTCTATAGAACACGCTTCAAGTTAAATTTGTTCAAACGAACCGATTGTTTTTTCTACTTTTATATTTATGAATGAGAGAGTGGCAAAACAACAATTAATTGATTATTTCTGTAATCGTATTGCTTTATCAGAAAGCGAGAAAGAGCGCATTGCCACTGCCTATTCATTAATAAAACTAGACAAGAAGAAATACCTTTTTGAACAAGGAAAGAGATGTGTTACGGAAGGCTTTGTTGTAAGCGGAACTCTTCGTGTTTATTACATTGATCAAAAAGGTCTTGAACACGTTTTATACTTTGCGCTTAAAGATTGGTGGGTTGGAGATATAGCCTCCTTTTTCAGTGGTGAACCAGCTGCATTAAATGCTCAAGCATTGGAAGATAGCTGGCTTTTGGAAATTGATCCAGAGCGTAAAGATGCACTATTCAAAGAAGTGCCAGCTATTGAACGTTTATTTCGCATTATCAGTCAAAAACATTTGACAGTGCTTCAAAAGCGTTTTTTATTGACTGTCAGTGCCAATGCAGCTGAGCGCTTTCAGGAATTAATGCTACGCTCGCCAGGTATTGAACAACTTGTTCCGCAGCATCAAATTGCCTCCTACTTAGGAATTCTTCCTGAGTCATTGAGTAGAATGAAAAAACAAATGAATAAAAATCAACTATAAATTAAGATCTTACTTTTGTTGATCATAAAAAAATAAGCATGTTATTCAATTCATTAGAATTTTTACTTTTTTTCCCAATTGTAACACTCTTGTTTTACTTATTACCTCATCAATTCAGATGGGTTCATTTGCTTATTGCTAGTTGTATTTTTTACACGTTTTTTATACCGCAATACATCTTTATTCTCTTCATAACAATTGTAATTGACTACATCGCCGGAATTTGGATTGAAAGGTCAAGTGCACGAAAGAAGAAAATAATATTGGTTGTTAGTATCGTTTCTACTTGTCTAGTGCTTTTTATCTTCAAATATTTTGACTTTTTCAATCAAAACATGGTCGTTTTAAGCCATCAATTGGGATTCTACTACCCGGAAAAAACAATATCATTCTTAATGCCTATTGGACTTTCATTCCACACTTTCCAAAGTTTAAGTTATGTAATTGAGGTTTACAGGGGTAAACAAAAAGCGGAAAAACATTTTGGAATTTACTCCTTGTATGTCATGTTCTATCCCCAGCTTGTAACAGGTCCAATTGAGCGACCCCAGAATCTTTTGGTTCAGTTGCGCGAAAAAATCAACTTCAATTACGATAATTTGATCCAAGGTTTAAGACTTATCCTATTTGGACTTTTTATTAAAATGGTTGTAGCTGATAATATCGCTGTTTATGTGGATCAAATTTATAAACAACCTTCAGAATACAATTCATTTAGTATTTTAACTGGTTTGTTTTTCTATTCATTTCAAATCTATGGCGATTTCCTAGGATATTCAACTATTGCTGTTGGATGTGCAAAATCAATGGGATACAACCTCATGGATAATTTCAATAATCCATACTTATCAAAAAGCATTGGTGAATTTTGGCAACGTTGGCATATATCATTGTCAACCTGGTTCCGCGATTATGTCTATTTCCCACTAGGTGGTAACAAGGTGAAAATCAATCGATGGATGGTCAACATCCTTGTTGTATTTATCTTGAGTGGATTTTGGCATGGCGCCAATTGGACCTTCGTTTTGTGGGGACTAACACATGGACTTGTTTACATTTTAGAAAGTCTTTTGATACGTATTTTAAAACTAAAAAAAACAGAAAACAATACGCTACAGCAACTAACAACTATTTTCAAAACGATAAAAACCTTTGTTATCGTTACATTTATTTGGGTGCTTTTCAGATCAAGTAATTTGGGTCAAGTCAAAGCGATTTTCAGTTCTTTAGCCAATAACTTTTCGAAACAGGACAATTTCAATGTAGAACCAAAAATCTGGTTGTTTCTGCTTCTATTTACTGCCTTAGATATCCTTCTTTTCAATAAACGTTTTGACAGTTGGTGTGGAACACAAAAAGCAGTTATTCGTTGGAGTTTCTATACCATCTTTGTGTTTTTGATCATTGTTTTCTCCAGTGTAAACAATTTCCCTTTTATTTACTTTCAGTTTTAAGCATATGAGCAGTTTAAAACCACTTATCTATAAATCTCTTCTGCTTTTGCTGATTCTAGTAGGTGTCAACTACATTTATAAATACTTTTTCCTTGAAGCCGATTTACAACAACATTCTCCCATCATTAATTTAGTTCGAAATGTTGTAGAAGATGAATGCTCTGTGATTTATTTAGGTGAATCATCCAATATTACCACTCGAGAAAACGATTTGGATAAACGGCCAATCAGCGATTTTATAAGTGACTATTATCCTACCATCAAATTTGGGACGATTACGAAGGAAGCAAGTCATGCAGGAATTTACTATGAATTATTGCGCAACATTCCCGAAAACGCAAAAGTAAAAACGGTAATTGTTACTATGAACATGCGTTCCTTTAATGCAAACTGGATGTATTCCGATCTCGAAACACCATTGCAAAAAAGCTTGGTCTTACTGAAAAAATATCCCCCGCTTGTGAATCGATTGTTGCTTTCTTTTAGAGGTTACGACATTAAAACAGCCAAGGAACGACAGGAACAATATCAACATCGATGGAAAAATGATCCTTTAAACATGTCAAAACTATTTCCATATAAGAATATCGTAGAATGGGATCATGGAATGGCAGCAAAAGGAATTCGAAATTCAGAAGGAAAAGTCGATGAAATACTCACAGCGCTAGCATGCAATTATATCAAAACATATGGATTTCAAATAGATGAAGCAACAAATCAACGGATAAGCGATTTTGATAAAATTGTCGCCTTGGCCAAAGAACGAAATTGGAAGTTAGTATTCAATTTAATGTCCGAAAATGTTGAACGCGCGCAAGAATTGGTTGGCGATGATTTAGTGTATTTAATGAAACAAAACAGGGATTTACTTGTCAATCGTTACCATAAAAATGGTGTTATTGTAGTGGATAACTTGGAATATGTTCCTGATGAAGAATACATTGATCGAAATTGGACAACCGAACATTATGCTGAAAATGGAAGAAGAATCATCGCAAAGAATGTTGCCGTATCGATGAAATCCAGCATGCCCAAAGGATCTTTCACGCTGGCTAGAAAAACGGAATTCAAGAATGACTGTGAAGGTGATATAAAATGGAATCAAATGCCATCGTTGAGTTTGGAAAAGGCTTTTGAAGGTAAACAATCTTCTAAAATTCTCAATGGTCAACCTTACAGTGTTACTTTCGAACACCCGATTAAAAATCTTCCTGACTCAGTCAAAAATGTCGAGATTGAATTTCAGTTGTACCAATCGAATGTTGATCACGAAGCTCAATTAAACATTGAAATTTATGGAGAACAATTTCCATTGAATGTTAATCGAGAGTCCCTAATTAACTTATCACAGATTATCAGTAAATGGTCAAAAGTTCATTATCAATATGGATTTCCTAACAATTTTAAAAAGGGAGATTATATTAAGGTTTATGTTTTCAATGCTTCTAATACTCCAATTTACATTGATGATATCCTTATTCGTTTCAACGAATAAAGAGGTGTCTGCACGAAAGGAATATTCTTTATGAAATCTCTTAACCTACATCAACGTTTTTTGCTTTGGTGTTGACTTACTTTTGTCTCAACAAAAAATTCAAAAAGAAAATAACATGGAAACAAATTGGTCAGTAGACAACATGCACAGCGAAATCGGTTTTAAGGTAAAACACATGATGATCACAAACGTGAGCGGTACTTTCGGTGAGTTCACTGCTAAAGCAACAACTCATGGAGATGATTTCTCAACCGCGAAATTCGACTTTTTAGCAGCAATCAACTCAATCAATACAGGTGTTGCAGATCGCGACGGACATTTAAAATCAGAAGATTTCTTCAACGCTGAAGCTTTTCCTCATTTATCGTTTGTAAGCTCCGGAATAACTAAAAAAGATGACGAAAACTATATTATTGCCGGTGATTTAACTATTCGTGATACCACGAAACATGTTGAATTAGCTGCAGATTTTGGCGGAATCGTTGTTGATCCTTATGGACAAACAAAAGCAGGTTTTAGCATTACCGGGAAAATCAAACGAAGTGAGTTTGGTTTAAAGTGGAGTGCAATTACAGAAGCTGGAAGTATCGTTGTAAGTGACGAAATAAAATTAAACGCAGAAATACAATTTATTAAACAATAATTAAGTTTTGTTGTTTTATAAAATTGTAGTAGTAGTGGTTAGGTTATAAAAGGGCAACAAAAACATCAGTTGCTCTTTTTTCTTTTGATTATTTTTGAATTTCAAACTCATAAAAATTAATCGAGGCAGCAGGAACTTCCAAAACAATCTTCTTTTTTACATCAACCAATTTAGTATTCTTCGTTTCAATCACCACATCTTTCTTCATTGTGCTGACAGCCTCCAACGAAGTAGATGTAAAATTCCTTTGCTCTACTAATTGCATCTTCTTTCCATTTCCTAAATTGTCAAAATTAAATTCCATGGAATTACTTTCCTTTTCTGAAACATTAATGATTGCAACCACAATTTGACTGCCATCGTCTGAAATTGTAGCTGTCACATCCAGGCATTTCGGAGCTTCATTTGATTCGGCAGAGATTGCTTCGATAGGTAAATAATTTCCTTTTGATAAATGGCGATACGCGTGCAAAGGCGTGTAAATTGTTTGCTTGTATGATCCTTCTGGAGTTGACATTATTGGCGCTAACACATTAACTGTTTGCGCCCAAGTAGCAAAGCCAATGATATCAGCATTTCGTTGAAACATGTTTAAGAACTTAGCAACTACCAGCGCATGTGCCCAATTATAGTCGTATTCCATTTGATAGTCTCCCTTTCCTTTATTCGATTTCATGTCCCAAATACTCCACTCATCTATTGCTAAGGTTAATTTATCTTGTCGCGACGGAAAACGATACCAACGTGAAAAATCACTCACATCGTCTGGAGCATCAGCTAAAACAACACGCAATGAATCCAAACTTTTCGCGTACATATCGACACTTTTAAGCAAGGTTTTATAGCTATCATCCCAGGGCATTGAGAAGAAATGAACTGATAAAAAATCAATCGCTGGGTGCATTTCTTTGACTACTTCCCTACTCCATGACAAATCTTCTGCGCTTCCTACA
>JBIIKG010000241.1:0-3990 GCA_044233275.1 Crocinitomicaceae bacterium
TGCCTTACCTCAGTCACCACAAACATTTAAGCAGTTGCTTATGGTTTCTGGTTTCGATCGTTACTATCAAATCACAAAGTGTTTTCGTGATGAAGATTTAAGAGCGGATCGCCAACCAGAGTTTACACAAATTGATTGTGAAATGGCTTTCGTTGAACAAAACGACATCCTAAATATGTTTGAAGGACTCATAAAGCATCTTTTTAAGTCGGTTAGGGGTGTTGAGCTTGTCGAAACATTCCCAAGAATGGATTATGCCGAAGCAATGGAGCGATATGGTTCAGATAAACCAGATATCCGTTTTGAGATGGAGTTTGTTTATTTGAATGATGTTGCCAAAGGAAAAGGTTTTTCCATTTTTGATGATGCAGAAGCTGTTGTGGCCATTAATGCTGCTGATTGTGTAGAATATACACGAAAGCAAATTGATGAGCTTACAGAATGGGTAAAGCGCCCACAAATAGGTGCAAAAGGATTGGTTTATTTGCGCTGTAACGCGGATGGTACATTCAAATCATCAGTTGATAAATTTTATACGCCAGAAGATCTTGCAGCATGGGCTCAAAAAGCGAATGCAAAGCCAGGTGATTTATTGCTTGTTTTGAGTGGTGATTTGGATAAAGTGCGCAAGCAAATGAATGAATTGCGTTTACACATGGGTAATGAACTAGGATTGCGTAATCCGAATGTTTTCAAACCATTGTGGGTAATGGATTTTCCATTGTTGGAGTGGGACGAAGAAAATGGAAGATACCACGCAATGCACCACCCATTTACTTCTCCGAAACCAGAAGATATGCACCTGATTCAAACTGATCCAGGAAAGGTACGCGCAAATGCATACGATTTGGCAATGAATGGTGTTGAATTAGGTGGTGGATCGATTCGTATTCACGATCGCGATTTGCAGTCAAGAATGTTCGATTTGCTCGGCTTCTCAAAAGAAGATGCACAAGCTCAGTTTGGCTTCCTGATGAGCGCATTTGAATATGGTGCACCACCCCACGGTGGATTGGCTTTTGGCTTAGATCGTTTGGTTGCAACGATGGGTGGATCTGAATCGATTCGCGATTATATTGCCTTCCCTAAAAATAACAGTGGAAGAGATACTATGATTGATGCGCCTTCTCCATTGCATGAAGATCAAATGAAAGAATTAGGCATTAAGCTTAGAGGATAGAATAGTAATAAGAGGGGACTAAATAGTTCCCTTTTTTATCGTTTAAATTTCATGAATCAGTATACAGAATATATTGGCTATTTAGCCTCAGCAATTGTTTTAATCTCCTTTTTAATGGGGAAAATCGTTTATTTGAGAATTATCAATACGATAGGATGTGCTTTTTTCATTTTCTATGGCATTTTACTCGATTCTAAGCCAATTGTAATTACCAACGCTGCTATCGTATTAATCAATCTATATTATCTCAATAAGAACAAGAAATCAAATTAATATTCATTGATTTCAACTACATTTGTTTATCAAAATAGGTATTGTAATGAGTTCACATCACGGAAATTTAAAAATCTACAATAGTCTATCTGGACAGAAGGAAAAATTTGAACCGATACATGAAAATCGCGTTGGAATGTATGTCTGCGGTCCAACCTTGTACAGTGAGCCGCACATGGGTAACATGCGCACCTTTATTAATTTTGATATGATTTATCGCTACTTACTAGTGCTTGGTTACCAAGTGAAGTATGTACGAAATATAACGGATGCAGGTCATATTACAAATAGTTTAGGAGAGGCGGAAGATAGCATTGGTAAAGCTGCTCGATTGGAACAACTGCAATCGTTAGAAATTGTCTATAAATACAATGTGAAGTTTCAGGACTTACAGCGTATTTATAATTTATTGCCTCCGAGTATTGAACCAACTGCAACTGGACATATTCAAGAGCAAATTGAACACATCGAAAAAATTATTGAGAATGGTTTTGCCTATGTGGTAAATGGTTCCGTTTATTTCGATGTTAAAAAATACAGTGAAAAGTTTGAATACGGCATTCTCAGTGGTCGAAAGGTTGATGAGTTAGCAGAGGAGACACGCACACTGAATGCCCAAGATGAAAAACGTTTTTTTGCTGATTTCGCACTTTGGAAAAAAGCAAATCCTGAAGACATGCAAATCTGGCGTTCGCCTTGGGGAGATGGAAATCCAGGATGGCACATTGAATGCACTGCTATGAGTACAAAATACTTGGGTTCTCATTTTGATATTCACGGTGGTGGAATGGACCTGAAATTCCCTCATCATGAAGATGAAATTGCTCAAAACTGTGGTTCATTGGGTTGCAATCCTGCAAAATATTGGATGCATGCGAATATGCTGAATGTGAACGGTCAAAAAATGAGCAAGTCACTCGGTAATTACTTCTTGCCTCAAGAAATAGTAGAAGGATCAACCGAATTATTTGACAAACCTTATTCGCCTGATGTTATCCGTTTCTTTATGATGCAAGCACATTATCGAAGTAATTTGGATTTCACGTCTGACGCTTTAAATGCAGCTGAAAAAGGGTTTTCACGTCTGTCTGATGCTGTAATGTTATTAGATAAGTTAACGGTTGGAACGAGTTCTTCTTTTAACGTAACTGAACTAGTGTCAAGTTTCTATACGGCAATGAATGATGATTTCAATGCTCCAATCTTAATTGCCAATTTATTCGAAGCAGCTAAAAAAATCAATCTTATTAACGACGGAAATGAAACAATTTCAAAAGATGATCTAAACATTCTCAGTGCTCATTTGACGATTTTTATATCTGATGTATTAGGCTTGCGAATAGGCACTGCAAACAGTGATTCTAAACTTTCTCCTGTGATGGATTTGGTGTTAGAATTGAGACAACAAGCACGAGAAAACAAAGACTGGACAACTTCAGACAAAATTCGTGACGGACTCGCAGCAGCTGGTATTGTTGTGAAAGACACGAAGGAAGGAACTTCTTGGAGTTAATTTAAATTTAATGCCGTTATATGATTTTTTAATTGAATTCAGGAAATTGACTCGTCGTCTTCTTTGGTGTATCCTTCATAATAATAAGATTGTTCAATTCCTTTAAAAATCACTTCTCTATTATAAATATCATCTGTTAAATTGGCCTTTAGCAAGGTCATTAATTCCAAATCATTAATGGGACTTCTTTCCATTGCTTGTAAGTAAAGAGATTTATCTACAAATTGCCAATTCACCAATTTATTCAGTTTGGTTTTTAGAATCAGATCCAACCAAATTCTCATTGCTCGACCATTGCCTTCCAAAAAAGGGTGAGCGATGTTCATTTCTACATATTTAGCCACAATTTCATCAAAAGTATTCTCAGGCATTTCTTCAATTTTTACAAGAATCTCCTTTAGATATAGAGCATTTGCAAAGCGGAAGCCACTTTTTGAAATATTCTTTGTTCGAAGTTCTCCAGCAAAATCGAATAATCCTTGAAATAAATAGGTGTGTATTTGCAACAATCCCTTGGTTGAACCTACTTCGAATTTACTGATATCGTCTGATTCAAACAAGCGATACGCGTTTTCTAAACTATGTTTATCTATGTTTTTCATCTGTACTTTGTACACCAAATATACTTTAAATGCTTGTGCATTCAACTAGTTAATGATGAAAAAGTTCTATAAAAAAAGAATAACCTGGTTTCCCAAGTTATTCTTTCATTCACATGAATTAAGATGCCTAAGAGGCAATATTTAGTTACTGTTTTACGACTTTTACAAGTATGTTTCTCTCTTCGATTTTTAAATAATAATTTCCAGGAGCAATAGCATCCAAGTATATACTTGTTTGATTTCCGTTCAACTTATCACTTAATACGATTCTTCCTTGGTTATCAATTAATTCGAAAGAAGAAAATAATTCGATTTCAGAATGAATAAAAAGTACATCACGACTTGGATTTGGGTAAATTGAAACCGCGAAATCTTTCATTTCATCAATTCCTGTAAAATTCAAGGTCAAATTCAAGGTAATA
>JBIIKG010000067.1:0-12508 GCA_044233275.1 Crocinitomicaceae bacterium
TACCTTGCTCATATTTACTAATAACTTCTAATTTGAAGGCTTCACTGTAACGAATAATTGTTTTTCTTTTCATAAACACTTGTTTTAAAAGTGTCTACTTTTTTTCAGGACGTAACAAGGATAGACGCTAGAGGATAGACGCTAGAGATAGACGCTAGAGGATAATCTAAATTCTAGCTCTAACTTCTAGCTTCTAGCTCTAACCTCTAGCTCTGACTTCTATATTCTATTTCGAAATAACAACTTTCTCCATGCGTTCGTTGTCGCCATTGATCATGCGGACAAAATATGTTCCGTTGGAAATGTTTTGAACGTCAACAACAAATGAATACAAACCAACTGGAAGGATTTGCGATGGAACAATGGTTTGAATTTCGCGACCACGCGAATCGTAAAGATTGATAGTAAATTCTGATTCCGCGCCAACAATCACCTGTAAAGTCATTGATTGAATAACTGGATTCGGGAAAATCGGCATTAAAATAACGTTTTCGCCCTCCACGTTCTTGCACGTCTTATTATTGTCTAAGTAACTTTCTGCAAGACCGTTCGCATTGAATCCTAATCCCTCAATACAAATAAATGCATCTCCAACGTCTTCTGCATTCATAGCAACATTCGGTTTGCCATTAAATACATAGATGAAAGACTCACCCGGCAACAGTAAACCACTCCACGTTTCTGTAAACAGCAATCCTCTTTCTGTCCACATTTCTAAATCTGCATCGGTAATGTTTACTGTTCCAGCATTGAATAATTTAATGCCAACAGTGAAAGAGTTCGCATTTTCCTGCGTATATATTGTCTGTAATTCCAGATCTATTCGTGGCACTGCCAATTGAAGCGTTTGGTATGCAGTGTCCTTGCATCCTGCTGCATTGATGGCAATTAAATAAGGATTCACTATTGAATCAGTAAAGAAACCTGAATAAGTATGTATCGGTTCCTGATCAGTTGCAAACGTTCCATCATCAAAATTCCACAACATGATTCCAGCACCAATACTTGTGTTATTAAATTGAATTGGATCACCAACTGCCACTACGCCAGTTCCCAAGTCAAATGAGGCAATCAAGGTATCAACCACATCAAAATATTGCAAATCAGTTGTTGAACATCCCACCGCAGAAGTGCTTGTTAACTCAATTTCATTCTGACCCATTAAATCAATTTGGAAATATGCAGGATCACCATACACTGTATCAACATTGTTCATGATCCACATGTTGGAAACAATACTGCCTTCCGGAAGCGATGATGCGCTGTTCATTTCCATATAACTTCCAAAACAATGTGGTCCATACGAAAAATCAATAACAGGATTAGGGTTCACGTAAACTAAACGGATTGCTGTATCTGCACAAGCATTTGCCGCTGTTACACTTAATGTGATGTTTCTTAGACCATACGTAGCGTAACTTTTTACAGGAACAGCTAAAATAGAAAAAGTCACATCACCAAAATCCCATAAATAAGTAGGAGACGCGCCGCCATTGCTTGTGGTATTTGTGAAATTGATGTTTTCACCCACACACACATCTGGAGCTGTAAAAGCCGCTTCCGGCGTTTGATTAACCACTACTGTTTGGTAAACCGTATCGGTGCACGAATTGGCATCAGTTACCACCATCATCACATCATACGAACCGGCAGTATCAAAAATACGATTCGGAACGGTTACCGTTGAATTGTTGTAAGCGCCCGTCCAAGGCATATCAAAATCCCAGAAATAACCGCTAATTGCACTAGAACCAGGAGTTGAACTATTCGAAAATTGAACTTCTTGCCCGCTGCAATTACCCACGCTTCCTATTACAGCAGTTGGTAAGGTATGAATTGTCACTTGCGCCGTTTGAAAAGCACCGCAACCGCCAGCAGATTCTACATACAATTCGATATCATATAAGCCGGGAGAGGTATAAATATGATTCGGATTTTGTGCCGATGAATTTGTTCCATCTCCTAGATCCCATTCCCAAATAGCGATATCATCTGAAGGCAGCGGAACGCTCAAATCGACAAAATTATTTGTGGCGCCATTGCATCTATCTTGGAAAGAAAAATTCGCAACAGGTGCTTGACCTGAAATGGTAATTAAAATGGTATCTCGCGCAACACAACCATTGACATTAACTGTTTCAACAAAGTAATTCCCAGTTGTATCAACAACCCAGAACGACGGCTGAGAGACAGTCGAAGTCCCATTCCATTCATAGTTAACTGTTTCTGCCGCGCCTACTTGCAAAGCAATTAAATTGCCCACGCACAAGCTCGTATCGTTGCCTAAATAAGCAGTTTGTGCATAATTATCGATGGTAAAATTCACTGTATCAGAATAAAAAATACAGCCAAATAAATCAGTTATTTTAACATGGTAATCGCCAGCTTGCGTTATATCCATAAAATTATTGGCTGAACCATCTTGCCATAAGAAAAGAAAATTCGCACTTGGATAACTTGTCTGCCAAGTGATTGTGTCATCTAAACACAATAATCCACCCGTTGCAGGTTCATTAATACTAAAAGGTGGATGAACAACAATCGTATCAGACGAAACGTTGCCTAAAAAGTCCGTTGCTTGAACCCAATATTCACCTGGCACAGTTGCATAAATTGATGATGCAGTTGATCCGTTTGACCATAGATAAGACTGAAATTTATATTGTGCTTTTAATTGAATTGATCCACAAAAAGAATTCGTGCTTATTAAAGTATCGGCACCTAAGTTAACAGGAGGCGCATATTTATAGCGTAAATAGTTGTCAACCAATGAACGATCATTCACGGAAAGTTCATTGTTGTAAATGAGGATCTCACCGATATCTCCTTGGTAATAACGAGTCGCAATTCCACCATATTTACCAATTTTTAAAGTTGCCGTTGAGTTTGGTAAAACTGTAGGAATTGAATTAAATGTTGACGTGTTTAAAGAACCCGAATTTTTAAAGAATCTGGCTTTATTTACTTGATTTCCATTAAAAACCAAAGTTAACAACGCAGGTTGCAAAAGTTGCATGTTTGCATTTGTCGTGAAAACTTTTTGATTTCCAGGGTCTGTGATATTAAAACATGGGGCAAACATTAGTTGATTAGCAGTTGCAAATTCGGTTTGCCAGGCCCAAGAACCTTGTGTTTGATAATCCCATTTCGCCATAATAGTTTTATTAACTGCAATAACGGTGGGTTTTACCAAAACAAAAGATGAAAAAGCATCTGAATAGTCAATTGTTGGATTATCCGCAATTTCTAAAAAGTCATCCAATCCATCAAAACGCAAAATTGATTTGTTATTAATCAAACTATCCGAAACGACAAATAAAGGCCGTTGAGTAGTCGAAGACTGACTAGCATTGTTCAAATTGGACGTGTTATCATTGATTGTTTGTACATTGGAACCATTCAATACGGCACCAGAATTAGGGTCGAGCCATACTGTTAAACCGTTAATCGAAGTTGGTAGAAAAAGATAGAAGGAATCTACTGCTGACCAATTGGAAGTCACTGGACCTTGAGAACTTCTCACTCTCCAATAGTGCATTTGCCCATAGTTCGAAAGGCCATTCACTTGCAGTGCATTGTTTGTTGTAGTTTGATCCTGAAGTGTAGTGGAGAAACTTGTGTTCAAAGAAAGTTGAAACTGAAAATTTAAATTTTGATAAACATCCTTATCCCATTTGAATGTTATACTGCTCTCTTTAGTCACCTCATTCGAGTGAGGATATAATAAATCGGGAACAAACTGGGCACTTAAAAAATGAGCAAAAAATAATGACATCGCTACTAATAAGCCTAGCCTAAATGATTGTATATTTATTGCTAATCGTAAACCGATCATAACTAACAGTATTAATTCAAAAGATAAAAATAATTCATTTTGAATCAAAAAAAGAAATATTTTTCTATATGTTCTGACAATTCTTTAAAATCATTAACCTAAACATGATTAAAAAAGACATTTCAATATGTTTCTGTTGGAAATAAAATTTTAAAGAAGAAAAAGAAAAATGTTAAATTTGAACGATTAGATTAAAATTCGGCGTTAGTTATTTAATAATTTATGGTTGATGTAAACGATTCTTGGACCGAAATAATCAAACCAAAGCGTGGATGGTTTGATGTTAACTTAAAAGAAATTTGGCGCTATCGTGACTTGATTTTACTTTTTGTTAGACGAGACTTTGTATCTGTTTATAAACAAACGATTCTTGGACCACTTTGGTTATTTATTCAACCTTTATTTACCACCTTCATCTTTTATTTTGTTTTTAATCAGATTGCTAGGATTTCAACTGATGGTGTTGACCCAATTTTATTTTACTTATCCGGAATAACGCTTTGGAATTATTTTTCTGATTGTTTCAGCAAAACTTCCAATACCTTTGTAGCAAATGCATCCATCTTTGGGAAAGTTTATTTTCCAAGACTCACAACACCTATCTCTATTGTCATTTCTAACTTGATCAAATTTGGAATTCAAGTCATCTTGTTTGTTTTAATAGCAATTTACCAAGTAGTAGTGAATGATGCTGATATACAAATAAATAGTACGATTTTTCTACTCCCGCTATTAATTCTACTAATGGCAATAATGGGATTAGGGATGGGAATTCTTTTTTCTGCTCTTACCACAAAATACCGAGATTTAAGTTTTTTATTGACTTTTGGTATTCAACTGTTGATGTACGCAACACCCATCATTTACCCCTTAAGTTTTACCAGTGGTAAACTCCATCAACTTCTCTCTTATAATCCCATTACTCCCATTATTGAAAACTTTCGCTATTCCTTTTTTGGAATAGGAACTTTTGACGTAGGTGGTTTAATTTATTCAACAATCTTTAGCATTAGCATTCTTTTTATTGGTATTTTGTTTTTCAATAGGGTTGAAAATAAGTTTATGGACACTGTTTAGTGTTTTAGTTAGGTAGAAATTATATTATACAAATAGATGCAAGTCATCAAAGTAGAAAATCTTTTCAAGCAGTATCAATTAGGACAAGTGAGCACTGGTACTATTTCGCACGATTTAAATCGTTGGATGCATAAAATCCGAGGAAAAGAAGATCCGTATGAAAAAATTACTGGTGAAAATGCGCGGGAAGAAAAAGGCAATTCTAATTATGTTTGGGCATTAAAGGATATCAACTTTGATGTGAAACAAGGAGAAGTTCTTGGAATTATTGGTAGAAATGGTGCTGGAAAAAGTACACTTTTAAAAATTCTATCGAAAGTTACTGCACCATCGAAGGGCACCATCAAAATTCGCGGAAGAATAGCTTCTTTACTTGAAGTTGGGACTGGTTTTCATCCGGAATTGACAGGTCGCGAAAATATTTTCTTAAATGGCGCTATTTTGGGTATGACCAAATCAGAAATCCGCTCAAAATTTGATGAAATTGTGGCGTTTTCTGGTGTTGAAAAATATATTGATACACCCGTGAAAAGGTATTCATCTGGGATGTACGTGCGTTTGGCTTTTGCTGTAGCAGCGCACTTGGAACCAGAAATTTTAATTGTGGACGAAGTGCTCGCTGTTGGCGATGCTGAATTTCAAAAAAAGTGCCTTGGCAAGATGAAAGATGTCAGTAACCAAGGGAGAACAGTAATTTTTGTAAGTCACAATTTAGTCGCTGTGAAATCATTGTGTGAACGCGGTATTTTGATGGAACGTGGGGGAATCACCTTTATGGGTTCAGCAGATGAAACTGTCGAACATTACATGAAAGTGAATGCTGAGCAATTAAACCCTAGTATTTCTTTTGAAAACCCAACTGATGCTCCAGGAAATGAATTGATCAAAATAAAAACTGTTTCTGTTCAACCAACAAATCCATTCATTACCGATGAAATTTCAATCCATTTTTCCTTCTGGAATTTTTCTGAAGATCCATCTGTTTTTCTAGCATTTGATTTAATCGATTTACACGAAGAAGTTGTTTTTGGTTCTGGGTTTAAGTTTGAAAAAAATCAAGCTAATTTATGTCAAGGTAGTTGTATCATTCCAAAGGATTTATTGAATGATGGGGTATACACCATTAACCTTTATTTCAATTCTGCTGAAATGCGACCACTTTTTAATACAATGAATGCAATCAGTTTTGAAGTAGCCGACAAAGAGCGAAATTATGCTTATTTTGGAAAAATAAATGGAGCCGTACGCCCAAAATTAAAGTGGATTTCAGAATGAAAAAAATCGCTATTCTTCAATCCAATTATATTCCATGGAAAGGTTACTTTGACATCATTCAAAAGTCGGATGTTTTTGTGATTTATGATGAAGTTCAATATACCAAAAATGATTGGAGAAATCGTAACCTCATAAAAACACCGAATGGACTTGAATGGCTTACCATCCCTGTTAAACAAAAAAATTTAGACCAAAAAATAAATGAAACTTTTGTTTCACAGCATAATTGGAATAAAAAGCATTGGAATACACTTGCAGGCAATTATTCAAAAGCACCCTTTTTCAAACGTTATTCGGAAGAATTTAAAGACCTATTCTTAGAAATTGAAACAGATAATTTATCTGAAATAAATCTGTTATTTATAAAAAAAATAAACTTTTTATTGGAAATAAACACAGAAATAATTGATTCTCAATCCCTTCAATTAATTGGTGATAAAAACGAACGATTGATTGAAGCTATCAAAAAATTAAATGGAACTCACTATATTTCTGGACCTGCAGCAAAAAGCTATCTGAATACTGCAGCGTTCGAAAAAGAAGATATTCATGTTGAATGGATGGATTATTCAAACTATCCGGAATATCCTCAAATGTTTTCTCCATTCAAGCATAATGTCACAATCCTTGACTTACTTTTTAATGTTGGTCCAGATTCAAAAAAATTTCTTAACACATGATACGTCTTGCAATTATTGGCTCAGGAGATTTGGCTCAACAAATTGCACATCATGCGATTAGTGATAACCAATATAAGATTATCGGATGTTTTGACGACTTTAAATCAAGCGGACAATTATCAGGAAATTTGCAGATTTTAGGTAAAATTGATTCAATCAAGAATTGCTTTCATCAAGGAATGTTTGATGAACTAATTATTGGAATTGGTTATAACCATATAAATTTCAGACAAGAATTGTTTCTTCAATTTGAAAAAACCATACCTTTCGCTACGATAATTCACCCGAGCTGTTTTATCGATAAATCGGCAAGAATTGGAAAAGGTACAATCATTTACCCTGGATGTAACATTGATATGCACACTCACATTGGAGATAATTGTCTAATTTATAATGGTACTATCATTGCCCATGACTCACATATTTCTTCTAATACAATCTTATCCCCAGGAGTACAAATTGCAGGGTTTTGCCAAATCAATCAGCATGTTGTTTTAGGAATTGGAACTGTTGTATCGGATAACATTCACATCTGTGAAAATGTAAAGACTGGAGCAGGTACGGTCATCATAAAGCACCTTACTGAAAGTGGTTTATACGCTGGTGTACCAGCTAAAAAAATAAAATCATGAAAATTCCATTTAATAAACCATTTTTAACTGGTAACGAGACCAAGTACATTGAACAAGCAGTTCAATCGATGAAAATTTCTGGCGATGGACTTTTTACTAAAAAATGTCATCAATTTTTTGAAGAGAAATATGGTTTTCATAAGTGTTTATTGACCACATCTTGCACAGATGCCCTGGAAATGGCTGCGATACTTATTGATATTCAGCTAGGCGATGAAGTAATCATGCCTTCTTACACCTTTGTTTCTACGGCAAATGCCTTCGTTTTAAGGGGTGCTAAAATCGTTTTTGCAGACTCATTACCAGATCATCCGAATATCGATGTTTCAAAAGTTGAAGCATTAATCACGTCCAAAACAAAAGCAATTGTTCCTGTACATTATGGCGGCGTTGCTTGTGATATGGAAGAAATAATGTCCCTTGCAAAGAAGCATTCTCTTTTTGTTATTGAGGATGCCGCTCAAGCAATTGACTCTTTCTATAAAGGAAAACCCCTTGGAGGAATTGGCCATTTAGCGGCTTTCTCTTTTCACGAAACAAAAAATATTATTTCTGGTGAAGGAGGAATGCTCGTTATTAATGATGAGCAATTCGCACATAGAGCAGAAATTATCCGAGAAAAAGGCACGAATCGAAGTCAATTTTACCGCGGAGAAGTCGATAAATATGGGTGGATGGATATTGGATCCTCTTTTTTACCTTCAGATATTATCGCAGCCTTTTTATTTGCACAACTGGAAAACATTGGAAGTATTCAAGCGAAACGTATTTCTCAATGGAACAAATTTTACGAGAAATTAAAACCTCTTTCTGACAAAAACTACTTTGAAATTCTAAACTGTAGTGAAGAAAAAACAAATAACGGACACCTTTTCGCTCTAATCATGCATGATTTGGAGGAAAGAACTGCGCTTTTAGACTTTCTAAAAAGCAATGGTATTTTGGCTGTTTTTCATTACTTGAGCCTTCATAAAAGTCCATTCTACTCGTCAAAACATGATGGACGTACTCTTGAAAACTGTGACCGCTTTTCAGACACACTGATTCGTTTACCTTTTTTCTACGAGTTAAGTGATGAGGAAATTGAATTTATTTGTAACGCTATCAGTCAATATTTCGATGAAAAATAAAGTTAAAATTCTTTTTGTCGTTTCTGAATTTTACCAAGCTGGAACACAACGTTTCACCTTCGAACTTGATCGCGCATTGGATAAAAGCAAATTTGAGGTTGAGATACTTTGTGTTTTACCCTTAAATAATAGTGACCATTTTATTGATTATTATTTTGAAAAACACATAGAATTGGGCACGAAAATTCACTTCTTACCAGATGTGAACCAATTAACAGAGCCCACTTTACGTCAAAAAATAAACAAACGAATAGCCAATATCCCATACGAAGATGAACGCATAAAAATAAAGCGTTTTTTCGATAATTTTGATTGTATTTCTATTATGGGCGAATACAATTTCAAGGAGATTTATAAGTACATAAGCTCTGAAAACAAACACAAACTTCTAATTCACATTCAAAACTCAAAATACCAAGTAAAGAATACGTATGAGGCCTTCCCTAAAAATGAAGAATTTCAATTCGTTTCTGGCTTTCACGAAGATCAAATTAGTTTTGAATTGTCTGAATTTTCGAACTTCAAACATACCTACTACAACCTCAATTTAAGATTTGAAAATGAATTTGTCAAAACATCTTATCAATCTTCCGTCAAACCTAAGATTGGTATTTTTACGAGGTTGACTCCGGCCAAACCATTGGATCCGTTCATTTATTCATTTCACGCACTAAAAGAACAAATCCCAGATGCCGAATTTCATATTTTCGGAAGTGGAGATCCTATCAAAGAAGGTCTTTATCGCTATGTTCAGCAATTGAATTTGGAACGAGCTATTTATTTTCGCGGGCATCAAGAAAATATTTTAAAAACCGCTGTTGAAGAAGAACTTGATTTAGTTTGGTTACACGGTTATCATGGTCTTCCTGGTGGCTGGGTCGGTTTTGATATTAGTACAGCCAAACTACCACAATTGTTTTGGAATTTCGGGAATAACACCGGAAAATTTTATTCCTTTTTCCCAATGTTTAATTCGGTCAGTGAATTGGCCAAAAGAAGCATTTCACTTTTATCGAATCCAACAGAAGCAAAAATGCTCGCTGACGAACAATTCAACTATACAAATGAAAATTATAACATTTCCAAAAACATTCATGTAATGGAACAGCTATACCTTCAACTTGCTAACAGATTAAATTCGGAGAAATGATAGTGAACTATAAATTGGGCGATAAAGAAATTGAATTGGAATTAATTGGTGATACAATTGTTGGTAACGATGAAGTTTTATTGCTGCAAGATGAAAATTTAATTGAAAAAACAGCTTGGAACAATGAAGGATTTAGCATTGAGAAATTTGTTAGTGATGAAGATTTCAGTTTAATCAAAGAAGGTTTAACAAAGCTAGTTAGTGAAAAAATCATTGAGGCTGGTGGTAAAATTGACGAAAATTTCACACTCGAAAACTATCATTTGTATGTCGACAATACAATCCATTTAATAGTTGCAAAATTAATTCAATCAGGTTGGAATGTAAGTCAATTTCCGATTGAAATTGAACGGATAAACAAACGCATTTCAGCTATTATTGGCATTGATGTTACAACCAAAGCGAAACACGTTGATATGAATAATTTCTTTCTTCGGATTGTTCGACCACAAAATTTTCAAGACAATAATCCTCCGCACCGCGATGTATGGCTCGATAGATTAAGAGACGCCGTCAATATTTATGCACCTATTTGTGGCAGCAATAGCAAAAGTTCGTTAGGTTTAGTTCCAGGTAGTCATTTATTAAAAGAATCAGATATTGAGCGAACTGTTGATGGAGCAATATTAAATGGAACAAGTTATACTGTTCCGTGCGTAATTTCCATAAAAAATGAAATGCCTAAATTACTTAGACCCAACCCGGAAGAAAATCAAGTAATGCTTTTCTCTCCGTACCTAGTGCATGGAGGAGGCTATAATTTTAATGAAAATGCAACACGAATGTCTCTAGAAGTGAGATTTTGGAAAATTTAAAGATAGGTGGTTAATCGAATTAAACATAAACTAGATCGTATTTTGAGGTCTTCAATAATAGACTTCAGAATTTTTATGTACAATAAATTCGAGCGAAGAAAACAAAAGAAAAAGTTGCTTTCAAAAATGGCGAATGCAACAACTTCAGAGCAGCACGTGCACTTTAATTCCCATAAAAAAAGAACTGTCGAAAAAACAGAGAATGATTTAACGCTCAAAGAAGTAATTGTCACCTGTTATTTCACTTTAAAACCTGATCCACAAACTGGTAAATCGCGTAATACTGCCGATTTCAAGTACATTCAGCCTTGGTATGATTCACTCTTAAATTTAGGGTGTCATGGTATTATTTTACATGATGGACTAGAACGAACCTTTATTGATCAGTACCAAACTACCCAAATTCAATTTCGTTATTGTGAAATGGGAAATTATTCCATTTTTGAAGAACGGTGGATTTTGTATCATCTATTTTTACAACAATTACCTGAGTTGGAAAAGGTCTTTTTTACCGACAGTAACGATGTTTACATTACCCGCAATCCATTTCCCTTCATTATCAACGAAAAAGCACTTTATGTAGGGCGCGACAATGCCAATCGCATCAAAGATTCAGGTTGGTTGAAAGAAGAATGCACGAAGTTTTTAGAAGAAAGTAATTATCAATTGGCAAAAACATATGGGTATCAATGGACCTATAATGCTGGATTAAGTGGTGGGAGTTATGCAATAATGCTATTCTTAACAAGCGAAATGGCACGACTAATTTTAATGGTTTCTAGTAATTTTCACAAAGATATGACCTTATTAAACATAGTTATACATGAGCATTTTTACCCGATATTAACTTCTAAAAACTGGGATCAAAAATTAGTTGATACCAATAATGACAAACTCGCTTCCCATAATGATTTAGTTACGGGTTACCCATTCAATAGTGGTTTCAAAGACTTAGATTTAGACTCAAAAGCAATATTCATTCACAAATAAAAAACGATGTCAAACTCACTAGTTTCTTTTATTATCCCATACTTCAATGCTGGTTCTACAATTCAAGAAACGATTGATTCCATTTTCAATCAATCATACCCCAATTTTGATATCTGGCTAGTAAATGACGGAAGTACAGATCAACATTCAATTGACAAATTGAAAGAGTTTGAAGGAAATGAGAAAATCCACTTGCTTGATCAAGAAAACGCTGGGCCGAGTACCGCAAGAAATAGAGGAATCCTAAATTCAAATGCTGATTTTTTTGTTTTTTTAGATGCTGATGATTTAATTGAAAAAGAAACTTTAAACTTTGCGCTTGAAAATATTGGTGAATATGATGTATTGTTTGGTGATTGTTTATATTTCGGTGACAAAAATTCTATAAAAAAACAAGTGTTACCATCAAAAACTCAAATTTTGATTAATAATCCTATTGCTGTTTGTTCTATAACAAGGGCATCAACCATTAAATTAATTTTATTTGATTCATCATTAGATAAAATAGGATTAGAGGATTGGGAGTTATGGATTCACCTGTTTTCATTAGACTTCAAATTTGTATATTTTGAAAAGTGTTTATTTAAAATTAGAGTGACTGAAGATTCGCGTACCTTTAAGGTAGCAAATAATAACATTGAATTTGCTAAAAATTATATCTTTAACAAGCATTCAAAATTTTTATATGAACAGTATAAATTAACTTTTTTTAAAATAAAAGGAATCGAGAATAATATTGACTATAAAATTGGTAAATTATTACTTTACCCTTACAGAAAAATTAAAACAAAGGCTAATGAAAAATTATTTAAAAACAAGTGAATCAGATTTTCTTGAATTAGGAATAAATAAGAGTAAGGATTATTTAGGAAATAGTCCTTTCCCCAATATATCATTTGAAAACTTTTTTGATGAATCATCTTT